>JAFAFF010000235.1 GCA_023423605.1 Pseudomonadota bacterium | reverse complement strand
TCGCGCGCCCGCAAGATCGAGCGCTTCTTCAGCCAGCCGTTCCACGTGGCCGAAGTGTTCACCGGCTCGCCGGGCAAGTACGTGTCGCTGAAGGACACCATCCGTGGCTTCAAGGCCATCGTCGATGGCGAGTACGACCACCTGCCGGAGCAGGCGTTCTACATGGTCGGCAGCATCGAAGAAGCGGTCGAGAAGGCCAAGAAGATGGCCGAGAAGGCCTGATCCGGGACGGGCGGGAGCGATCCTGCCCGGCCTGATTCCGGTGGCTGGCACGCGCCAGCCCCGGAGTTCCTCCCCGGTGGCATGCCGCCACCGCGAACAGCGAAGAGATTTGCATGAGCACGATCCGTTGCGACATCGTCAGCGCCGAGCAGGAAATCTTCCGGGGCGAAGCGACCCTGGTCGTGGCCACCGGTGAGCTGGGCGAGCTGGGCATCGCGCCCAAGCACGCACCGCTGATCACCCGCCTGAAGCCGGGCAAGGTGGTGGTTACCACGCCGAACGGCGAGCAGCTGGATTTCGCCATTTCCGGCGGCATCCTGGAAGTGCAGCCGCAGGTGGTGACCGTGCTGGCCGATACCGCGATCCGCGCGCAGGACATCGACGAAGCCTCGGTCCGCAAGGCCAAGGAAGAAGCCGAGCGCATGCTGGCCAACCGTGGTGAAGCCATGGACATCGCCGAAGCGCAGCAGAAGCTGGCCGAGGTGACGGCGCAGCTGCAGGCGCTGGAGCGCCTGCGCAAGAACCTGAAGCACTGAGATTTCCCGCAGGGGAGTGAAAGACGCCGGTCTTGCGCCGGCGTTTTTCATGTGGGCGCGGTAACGGCCTGGCCGGGGCCATCGGCATGCAGCCGGGCAGGGCCCGGCGCTACCGGTACACCACGTGCCGCATCAGCAGGAACGACACCATCGCCAGGCTGCCTTCCACCAGTGGTTTGGCCAGCCATGCGTGGCGCAGTCCAAGTGCGTGGGCCGCGGCGCCCACCAGCAGTGTGCTGGCCGCGGTAAGCAGCAGCCACAGGGCAAGGAAGCGCGCGAAGCGCGACCATCCCAGCCGCCGCTGCCCCCGTTCGGCGAAGGTATAGCGCCCGTTGAGCCAGAAGCCCAGCAGCATGCCGGCCAGGCGCCCGCTGATGTTCGCCGGTATCACCTGCATGCCGGCCGCAGTGGCGGCCACGAACACCACCCAGTCCAGCAGCAGCTGCAGCAGGCCGATGACGAAGTAGGAACTGCCTTGGCGGATGAGGGTCATCGGGCAACGCATGCAGGAAGCGTGAGCCATGGTAACGGTGCGCGTTCTAGAATATCCGCAGACCCCTACGGACCGCCCTGTTCATGACCCAGCCCCTGCACGTGATCATCCTCGCCGCCGGCGCCGGCAAGCGCATGAAATCGGCGTTGCCGAAAGTGCTGCAGCCGATTGCCGGGCAACCGATGCTGGCGCACGTGATCGCGACCGCCCGTGAGCTGGGTCCGGCGGCCATCCACGTGGTGCATGGCCATGGTGGCGATGCGGTGCGCGCGCGCTTCATGGACCAGCCGGACCTGCTGTGGGCCGAACAGGCGCAGCAGCTGGGCACCGGCCACGCGGTGGCACAGGCGATGCCGGACGTGCCCGACGCCGCGCAGGTGCTGGTGCTGTATGGCGATGTGCCGTTGATCCGTGCCCATACCCTGCGCCACCTGCTGGCGCAGTCCGGTCGGCTGGCGGTGCTGGCCGCCGAGGTGGCCGACCCGACCGGCTACGGACGCATCGTCCGCGATGCGGAGGGCAACGTCGGCGCCATCGTCGAGCAGAAGGATGCCGACGACGAGCAGCGCCGCATCAACATCATCAACACCGGCATCATCACCGCCGAATCGACGGCGCTGCGCCGCTGGCTTTCGCAGCTGTCCAGCGCCAACGCGCAGGGCGAGTACTACCTGACCGACATCTTCGCGTTCGCCGCCAACGAATACACCGCCGCCGAGATGTGCCTGGTGGACGACCCGCGCGATGCCGAGGGCGCCAACGATCCGTGGCAGCTGGCGCAGCTGGAGCGCGCCTGGCAGCAGCGGGCGGTACGGGCATTGTGCGCGCAGGGCGCGCGCGTGCTGGATCCGGCGCGTGTGGATATCCGCGGTGAGGTCATCGTCGGCAGCGACGTGCAGATCGATATCGACGTGATCTTCGAAGGCCGCGTGCAGCTGGCCGACGGTGTCAGCATCGGACCGTTCACGCGCCTCAAGGACGTGACGCTGGGGCCAGGCACCGAGGTGCGCGCGCATTGCGATCTTGATGGAGTGGTCACCGAAGGCGCCGCGCAGATCGGCCCATATGCGCGGCTGCGTCCCGGTACCGTGCTGGCTGATGGCGTGCACGTGGGCAATTTCGTGGAAACCAAGAAGATCACAATGGGCGTGGGCAGCAAGGCGAACCACCTGACCTATCTGGGCGATGCGGTGATCGGCAGCAAGGTCAACATCGGCGCGGGCACCATCACCTGCAACTACGATGGCGTGAACAAGTCGCAGACCACCATCGGCGACAACGCATTCGTGGGCTCCAACAGTTCGCTGGTGGCGCCGGTGGTGGTGGGCGAAGGTGCCACCATCGCCGCCGGTTCGGTGATCACCCGCGCCGCGCCGGAGGACAGGTTGACCGTGGCGCGTGCACGCCAGCAGGTCATCGAAGGCTGGCAGCGCCCGAAGAAGAAGTAGAGCCGGGCTCTGCCCGGCTATGCGTCACCTCAGCCGGGCAGAGCCCGGCTCTACGCGGTTGGCAGCAGCAGCGATACGCAAAGGCCGCCGTCAGGGCGGTTCTGCAGCGATATCCGTCCACCGTGCGCTTCGATGATCTCGCGCGTGAGCGCCAGGCCGAGGCCGGTACCGTTGCGCTTGGTGGAATAGAACGGCATCAGGGCGTTCTGCAGCACTGCTTCGTTCATGCCCTTGCCGCGGTCCAGGATGTCCAGCCGCAGCCACTGCGGCAGGCGGCCCAGCTGCACCCGCACGTCCTCGTTCGGCGGATCCGCTTCGGCGCAGGCTTCATGTGCGTTCTTCAGCAGGTTGAGCAGCGCCTGGCCCAACTGGGCGACGTCCACCCGGCTGTGCACATCCTCGGCGATGGCATCCATGTCGAACGGGATCTGCTGCTGCAGCCCTGCCAGGAACGGCGCCCAGTGCACGGTCTGCAACTGGGGCTGCGGCAGCTTGGCAAAGCGCGCGTAGCCGCGGATGAACCCTTCCAGGTGGCGGGCACGGTCTTCGATGGTGGTGAAGATCTCCGGCAGGCGGTCGAAGCGTTCCCGCCTCACCAGTTCGCCGCCGGAATGCGCCAGCGAGGCGATCGGCGCAAGTGAATTGTTGAGCTCGTGGCTGATCACCCGGATCACCTTCTTCCAGGTCTGCACTTCCTGCCGGCGCAGTTCGGCGGTGAGCAGGCGGATCAGCAGCAGGTCGTGCGGGCGCCCATTGAGGTGGAATGCGCGTCGCGACAGATGGTAGATCTGCTCATCGTCCTCCTCCTCGTTGTCTTCGTCGCGCACCGCGAACAGACTGTCGCCGCCGCGGGAAATGGCATCGCGCAGCGCCACCGGCATCTGCTCCAGCAGCTCATCCAGGCGGCGGCCTTCCAGTTTCCAGCCGCCATGCAGCAGCTTGCGCGCGGCGAGGTTGGAGAACACCACGCGCGCGAGTCCATCGCCGCCATCGGCCAGCAGCAGCATCGCCACCGGCGTGTTCTGCACCATGGTGTCCAGCAGCAGTTCGCGCTGCACCAGGCTCTGCCGTTGAGCGCGCAGCACGTCGCCCAGTTCGCGATGGGCCTGCACCAGGTTGCCCAGCTCATCATGCCCGGCCCAGTGCACGCTGAAATTGAACTCGCCATCGCGGTAACTGCTGACGGTGCCGGAAAGGGCGCGCATCAATGACCGTACCGGGGACGTGGCGCGGCTCAGGCTGAACCACATCAGTGCCAGCAGCACGACCGTCGATACCGTCGCCACCAGCCAGCCACGATCCATCCAGTAGGCCAGCATCCATGGCAATGCCGCAGCCAGCGCCAGTACCGGCAACAGGCGCAGGAACAACCGGAAGGTGAACGATCGCAGCCTCATTCGCGTGGAATGCCATGCCGGTCCATGCGACGGTACAGCGCCTGCCGGCTCAGTCCCAGCTCGGCGGCGGCCTGCGCGATGATGCCGTGGTTGCTGGCCAGTACGCTCTCGATGCGCTGGCGGTCCGGGTCGGCCGTCGGAGTGGCCGTGCGCGTGCTGGCCGGCGCACGCGGCAGGTTGAGGTCGGCCACTTCGATGCGGTTGCCGGTGGCCAGCAGTTCGGCCCGCTGGATGACGTTGCGCAGCTCGCGCACGTTGCCAGGCCAGGCATGCCGTTTCAGCGCGGCCACCGAAGCCGCCGACAGTGGCTTGTCGCCGGACAGGAAGCGTTCGGCCAGTGGCACGATGTCGCCCGGGCGCTCGGTCAGTGGCGGCAGCGCCAGTTCCACCGTATTGAGGCGGTAATAGAGATCCTCGCGGAAGCTGCCATCGCGGATCATCGACGCCAGATCAGCATTGGTGGCGCTGACCACGCGTACCGTGACCTGGCGTTCGCGGTTGGAACCCAGGCGCTCGAAGCGTCCGGTTTCCAGCACGCGCAGCAGTTTCATCTGCCCGCCCAGCGGCAGGTTGCCTATTTCGTCCAGGAACAGCGTGCCGCCATCGGCGGCCTCGAACTTGCCCTCGCGTGCCTTGTTGGCGCCGGTGTATGCCCCCGCATCGGCACCAAACAGCTCCGCCTCGATCAGTTCGGAAGGCAGTGCGCCGCAGTTCACCGTCACGAACGGTCCCTTGGCCATCGGCGAATTGGCCTGGATGATCTGCGCGATCTTTTCCTTGCCCGCGCCATTCGGACCGGTGATGAGTACCGGCAGCGGCGAACGTGCCACCTGGCAGGCCAGCGCGATCACCCGCTCGCTGGCGGGGTCGGCGAACACGGCATCGCACAGGTTGTAGCGTTGCTGCAGGTCATCGCGCTGGCGCCGTTCGCGCTGGCGCCGATGGTCCAGTTCGCGCCGGGCTTCGGAAAGTTCCAGCAGGTTGTTGACCGTGGTCAGCAGCTTGCGGTCATCCCAGGGCTTGGCCAGGTAATCGGCGGCGCCGGCCTTGACCAGATCCACCGCGCTGCTGAGATGCGTCCACGCCGTGAGCAGAATCACCGGCAGGTCCGGATGCTGCTGCCGGATGCGGGCGAACAAGGCTTCGCCTTCTTCGCCGGAGGTGGTGTCCTCGCTGAAGTTCATGTCCTGGATCACCAGGTCCACGGGGTGGTCCTGCAGCAGCGCAAGGCCTTCGGCTGGCGAATGCGCGTGCACGGTATCGATGTCGTGCAGCGAGAACAGCACGTCCAGCGCGGTGCCCACGCTGGTGTTGTCATCGATGATCAGGATCGCAGGCATGCACGGGTTCTGTATGAGGGAAGGGGGGCGGACTGCGGCCCCTGCACGGCGGAGGTGCCATCGTAGAGCCGGGCTCTGCCCGGCTTCCGGGGCCGCAGCCATCCGCCGGGCATGGCCCGGCGATGGCTGCAGCATAGCCAAACGGTGGGGGCGTCGTCAGGTGCCGCGGGTGGCGACGGCTGGTGGCACCGCCGCGGCGCGCCGCGCTGGCCCCAATACGGCCGCCTGGCCGAGCAGCCACAGCAGCACCGCACCCACCGGCAGATAGATCAGCGGCATGCGTGGCAGCTCGTACTGGTTCATCAGCGCCAGGTTGATCGCATAGGCCGCCAGCATGCCCAGTACGATGCCCAGCGTGGCCAGCAGGAAGTTCTCGGTCTGGAAGTAGCGCAGGATCTGGCCGCGGGTAGCGCCCAGCGCACGGCGGATGCCGATCTGCTTGCTGCGCTGCTGCACCCAGAAACTGGCCAGGCCGACGATGCCCAGTGCAGTCACCACCAGCAGCGCCACGCACACCGTTACCAGCAGGCCGACCATCGCCCGGTCATTCTTGAAGTAGTCCTTGCGCTGGTCTTCGTAGCTGAGCTTTTCCCGGACCAGGCGGTTCGGATCGTTGCGTTCCAGCGCCGCCAGCGCGCCCTTGAGCACTTCGTCGCGGCGTGCCGGATCGGTGCGCAGCATGTAGATGCCGGAACCGAAGGTGGCACGTGCCGGCATGATCATGGATTCGACACGGTTGTTGTTCCAGCCGGTCGGCGTTGCAAGGTGGTCGATGATGCCGATGACATGCAGTGGCTGGCGGCCCATGTAGTAGGTCTGGCCCAGCGCGTTGCCGTCCGGTGCCATCTTGGCGGCCACGGCCTGGTTGATGATCACCGGAACGGCCTGGTCCCTGCCGCCGCTCTTCAGCACGTCATCCAGGTCCACGTACTCGCTGGGCTGGAAGTCGCGCCCGGCGACCAGGTTCATGCCCATCGTGCGCATGCCGTCTTCGGACAGCATGTACAACGACACGCTGGTGGTTGGACGTTCCTGCTCCTGATTGCGGGAGATGCTGCTGTTGGACGAACTGTTGCGGAACGGCAGCTGGTTGATCACGGTGACGGCCTTTACGCCCGGCAGTGCCCGCAGCGAGGCCAGGTCTTCGCGGGTGCGGGCCATGGCGTTGGTCTGCTTGCCGATGCCGCTCACGCGCACCATCACCAGTTCGCTCTCGGCGATGCCACTGGGCAGGCTGATCTTGTCGATGCGCTGGCTGACCAGGAACAGCGCGTTGCATACGATGGCGCAGGTCAGCGCGATTTCCAGCACGATCAGGGCGGCAGCGGTCTTGTGCCGGCGCAGTGTGCTGAGGATGGGGCGGATGTCCATGGGGTGTCCTCTATGCGGTGCTTACTGCGATTTGAGCTGGATGGCCGGGGTCACCTGCATGGCGCGCCAGGCAGGCAGGAAGCCGGCGGCCAGGCTGGCCAGCAGGGTCATGCCAAGCGCCAGCAGCAGCATGCTGCCGTCCAGGTGCGCCAGGGTTGCGTATTCCACCGGTTGCTGGCGTACCGCATACAAGCCCAGCGCCGCCAGTCCCAGGCCGAGCAGCCCGCCCACCACGCCCACTGCACCGGCCTCCACCACGCACTGCAGGAAGATCTGTCCGCGGCTTGCACCCAGTGCACGCCGCACGCCGATCTCGCCGCTGCGGCGCAGGAACTTGGCCAGCAGCAGGCCAACGGTATTGATCAGGCAGACGACCAGGAAACCCAGGGCCAGCCACATCTGCAGCCGCACGTCGCTGGGTACCGCACCGTTGAAATCCAGCCAGTCCATGACATTGCGCAGCCGCACGTTGGCCGGGCGCTCGAAGCGTCCACCTTCGCGTTGCTGGTTGGAATAGTTCACCAGGTACTGGCGATATTCGTCAGCCTTCGAGGGGTCCATCTCCGCCCAGTACTGGATCCAGGCGCAGGGCGCGTTCACCGAGTAGCTGTCGTCGTTGGGGTTCTCGCCGAAGCAGTTCATGTTGCCGTTGCTGCCCAGCTGCAGGTCCAGGGCGGTGGAGATCGGCGCGATGATGTCCTCGTCACGGCCGAAACTTCCCAACGTCAGGTCGAAGAAGCTGGGTTGCGGTTTCCAGTCCCGGAGCACGCCGACGATGCGCAGTACGTGGCCGTTGACGTGCAGCTCGCGGCCCACGCTGTCGGCACCATTGAACAGCTTGTCGTTCAGCATCCTGGAAATCACCGCCACCCGCGCGCGTCCTTCGTCGTCCTCGCGTGTCCAGGGCCGGCCGTACTGCATGGGCACCTCGAACATCGGGAAGAAGTCCGCCGAAGTCCAGCGGGTGTCCACGCTGAAGGGCTTGAGGTTGGCGTTTTCCGGTTCGATGGTGGCCGCGCCGCCGCTCATCATCGCCTGGCGTTCGGCGTGCCGGCCACGCAGCAGGGCTTCGGCATCGAAGCGGGTCATCTGCGTTTCCGGTTCCTCGCCGGCGACATAACCGTTGCGTGGACGCGGGTCCACCTGGGCGTAGAACAGCCGTTCGCTCTTGCCCGGAATGGGATCTCCGGACAGTACGTGGAAGACGGTCAGGGTGGTCATCGAAGCGCCGATGCCCAACGCGATGGCGACCACCATCAGCGCGGTGAGTACCTTGTTGCGGCGGAAGCTGCGTACGGCCAGGCGGGCGTAGTAGGCGAACATGGGCAACCTCACTCGTTGACCGCGACGATCCGCCGCGGGGTGGCCAGCACCGGTTCGTGCACCAGGTCGGTGACCTGGCCATCGACGATGTGCACGTTGCGCTGCGCGCGTGCGGCCAGTTCCGGGTCATGGGTGACCATGACGATGGTGGTGCCGGCCGCGTTGATCTCTTCCAGCAGCTCCATCACCCCGCGCGCCATCTGGCTGTCGAGGTTGCCGGTCGGTTCATCGGCCAGCAGCAGGCGCGGACTGCCGGCCAGTGCACCCGCGATCGCCGCGCGCTGCTGCTGTCCGCCGGAAAGTTCGTTTGGATAATGCTTCATGCGCGAGCCCAGGCCGACCTGGGTGAGCGCCTTTTCGATGCGTTCGCGGCGCTCGCTGGCCGCCATCCGGCGGTAACGCAGCGGCACGTCCACATTGTCGAACAGGTTGAGGTCCGGGATCAGGTTGAAGCCCTGGAAGATGAAGCCGATCTTCTGGTTGCGCAGGCGGCTGCGCGCATCATCGCCGAGCGTGCTCACGTCTTGGCCGTCGAGCAGGTAGGTGCCGCCGGTGAAGGTTTCCAGCAGGCCGGCAATGTTGAGGAACGTGGTCTTGCCGGAACCGGAAGGGCCGGTGACGGCGACGAACTCGCCTTCGTTGACCATCAGGTCCAGCGACCGCAGGGCATGGGTCTCCACCTGTTCGGTGCGGAATACCTTGGCGACAGCGCGCATCTCAAGCATGGGTTCTCTCCTGTGTTGCGTATGGATGTTGTCAGTTGACGGAGACGCGTTCGGCGTCGCCGAAGAGGTCGCTGCCGGCGACCACGATGCGATCGCCCGGCTGCACGCCGGACAGGATTTCCACTTCGCCCAGGCTGCTCACGCCGAGCTCCACCGGGCGGCGCACCGCGGTGTTTCCGTCCATCACGTAGGCCTGGCCGTTGCCCTGTTCGACGAACGGACCGCGCTCGACCTTCATGACGTCGTGGCGGGTATCCAGCAGCACGCGCACGGACATGCGCTGGCTCTGGCGCAGGCCGGCCGGCTGCTTGTCGGCGAAGCGCACGCGGGCATTCACCTCACCGTTGACCACCTCCGGCGAGACCGCGCTGATCTCGCCAGCGAACGGTTGCCCGCTGCCACTGGTCAGCTGTGCCGGCATGGCGATGGCCAGATCGCGGGCGAAGCTTTCCGGCACCTTGATCTCGATCTCGAAGTTGGACAGGTCCACCACGCCCAGCACCGGCGCGTTGGCGGCAACATTGGTGTGCTGGGTGGCCTGTACCTGACCGACCTGGCCATCGAACGGCGCACGCAGGGTCAGTGCATCCACCTGGCGTCGGACTTCGGCCACCACCGCGCGCTGGCGGTCGGCCAGCAGGCGCTTGTTGCGTGCGTCCAGATCGGCGCCCTGGCCCTGCAGGCGTGCATCGGTGCGGGCGTTGGCCAACTCGATGTCGGCCTTCTTCATGCTGTCCTGGGCCTTGGCCAGATCGATCTGCGGCACCGCGCCGCCGTCGAAGCCGCGCTGGTAGCGCTGCAGGTCGCGCTCGGCGGCCTGGCGCTCGATGTTGGCCTGGTCGGTGTCCTTGCGCGATTTCGCGCGTGCCAGGGTGGCATCCAGGGCGGCACGGCTGGCTTCGGCTTCCAGGCCCGCAAGCGTGGCTTCCTCCTGCGCAAGCTTGCTGCGCAGTTCGGGGCTGTCGATGATCGCCAGTTCCTGGCCCTTCTTCACCACGTCGCCGGCGACCACCTTCAGGTCCACCGTGCCGGCCGAGATCGCATACAGCACCGGGCTGTTGGCGGCGATCACCCGGCCATCGGCGGCGATGTCGCGCACCAGGTCGCCACGCTGCACCTGCGCGATGCGTACCCGGCTGCTGTCGAACGAGCGGCTGGCGTTGAGCCAGGCATGGATGGCGAAGGCGATGCCGGCCACCACCACAAGGGCGATGAGCGCGGGCCAGCGCCAGCGCTGCCACGCGCCGGCGGCGGCGCTGCGGGGCGTTGTGGAAACAATCTGGTCCTGGGCGGAAGTGTCGCGGATCATCGAAGGGCCTGGATGGATGGAACTGCTGGAAGACAATGCAGGGAACGTGCCAGATTTTTTCCCATTTAAATCAGCGATTTGCGGGGTGGCGAAAAGTGTCCGCGTGTCCGCGGACAACGTCGCGGACACTTTCGTTAAGCGGACAGGCCGTCCCGGTCCGGCACCCACGCTAGAATGCCGAGCTCAACATCGAGGAAAGCGTTGTCATGTGCGGAATCGTGGGTGCGATCGCGGATCGCGATGTGGTACCGGTACTCATCGAAGGCCTGAAGCGCCTGGAATATCGCGGTTACGATTCCTCCGGCATCGCCGTGCTGGACAAGGGCGCCACCGCCGAGATCCGCCGCGTGCGCCGCACCGGCCGCGTCGCCGAGATGGCCGGCGCAGCCGAAGCGGAGGGCTTCCACAGCACGCTCGGCATTGGACACACGCGCTGGGCCACCCATGGCGGGGTGACCGAAGCCAACGCGCATCCGCACGTCAGCGAGGGTGTCGCGCTGGTGCACAACGGCATCATCGAAAACCACGAGGAGCAGCGCGAACGCCTGCGTGCGCTCGGCTACGTCTTTGAATCGCAGACCGACACCGAAGTCATCGCCCACCTGATGCACCACAATCTCAAGCAGGGTGGCAGCCTGCTTGACGCGCTGCAGCGCACGGTGAAGGAGCTCACCGGCGCCTATGCGCTGGCGGTGATGAGCCGCGCCGAGCCGGATCATTTCGTCTGCGCGCGCATGGGCTGTCCCCTGCTGGTGGGGGTGGGCGAGGGCGAGAATTTCGTGGCTTCGGACGTGTCAGCCATTGTCTCCTCTACGCGCAAGGTGATCTTCCTGGAGGAAGGCGACACCGCCGATGTGCGCCGCGATGGCGTGCAGGTGTATGACGCTGCGGATATGCCGGTGCAGCGCGAGGTGCATCTGTCCGATGTGTCGCTGGCTTCGCTGGAGCTTGGTCCTTACCGGCACTTCATGCAGAAGGAAATCCACGAGCAGCCGCGCGCGCTGGGCGACACCCTGGAAGCGGCAATCGATGCCGGCGGCTTTCCGGCGGAGCTGTTCGGCAGGAACGCCGGGACGGTGCTGGCCGGCATCGAAGGCGTGCAGATCCTGGCCTGCGGCACCAGTTACTACGCCGGACTGACCGCGCGTTACTGGATCGAATCCATCGCTGGCCTGCCCTGCAGCGTGGAGATTGCCAGCGAATACCGTTACCGCGCCGCGTATGCCAACCCCAGGCACCTGATCGTGACCATCTCCCAGTCCGGCGAAACGCTGGATACGATGGAAGCGCTGAAGTACGCCAGGTCGCTGGGCCACGCACATACGCTGTCGATCTGCAACGTGCCGGAAAGCGCCATTCCGCGAGCCAGTGAGCTGGTCTGCTACACGCGCGCCGGTGCGGAAATCGGCGTGGCTTCCACCAAGGCGTTCACCACTCAGCTGGCGGCGCTGTTCCAGCTCACGGTGGTGCTGGGCAAGCTGCATGGCCGCATCGATGCCGCGCAGGAAGCGGATTACCTGGAGCAGCTGCGCTTCCTTCCGGGCAGCGTGCAGCATGCGCTGAACCTGGAACCGCAGATCGCGGCGTGGGCAGAGCGCTTCGCGCGCAAGTCCAATGCGCTGTTCCTCGGCCGCGGCCTGCATTATCCGATCGCGCTGGAAGGTGCGCTCAAGCTCAAGGAAATCTCCTACATCCATGCCGAGGCCTACCCGGCCGGCGAGCTGAAGCATGGTCCGCTGGCACTGGTGGACGAGGACATGCCGGTGGTGGTGATCGCACCGAATGATGCCCTGCTGGAGAAGGTGAAATCGAACATGCAGGAAGTACGTGCACGCGGTGGCGAACTGTTCGTGTTCACCGACCAGGACAGCAACTTCAGCGCATCGGAAGGCGTGCACGTGATCCGCACCCCGCGCCATGCGGGCGTGCTCAGCCCCATCGTGCACACCATCCCGGTGCAGCTGCTGGCGTACCACACGGCATTGGCGCGAGGCACCGATGTCGACAAGCCGCGCAACCTGGCCAAGAGCGTGACCGTGGAATAGCAGCGGCGCGGGTTGCTGCCCTTTGCCGTATCGGCCGGTTGGTGAACTTGAGCGCGGTCATCCGAAGGCATTCAGCGACGGTTTGAGTAGCGGTGCCATTCTCTGGAGATCGCGCGTTGGCTGGAGTCGGCGACCCACCTCGTTCGCGATTCGACACGCCTCCTGCCGATGCGGCACCACGTCAGGAGGGCGTGCCTGGTGTGCGCTGGATGGTCTGTTCCCTTGGAGGGGGCGTATCGGAAGGGCGCATTTTTGTCTTCAGTGATCTGCAACAGGAACCAGAATGAACGTTCGCGAACTACTGCAATCCAAGAAAGAAACTGTCATCACCATCGACACCGAAGACACCATCGGTGCCGCCGCGCACAAGATGATCGCGAACAGGATTGCCGCACTGGTGGTCATGAAGGAAGGTGTCCCGGTCGGGATCATTTCCGAAAAGGACATCGTGCGCAGCCTGGCCGATGACGGCCCGCAGGCCGGTCGCCGGGTGATCTCCAGCCTGCCTTCGACGGGCCTGGAAGGCATCGCACCGGATGCGACGCTCAGGCAGGCGATGTCCCTGATGACCTATTCGCGGCGCCGACATCTGATGGTCACCGAAGGCACCACGCTGGTCGGCATCCTCAGCCTGGGTGATATCGTGAAGAATCTGCTGGGCGAACTGGAGCTGGAAAAGGCCGTCCTGCAGGACATCTACATGGCAGCGCACTGACACGCATTCCGCTGTTCCATGCAATGCGCGGAAGCTGGGCACTGCCCGGCTTCGTCGTCCAGGGGCTGCGCAGGCTCAGAAGGTGACCTTGACCGACGCGGCGCTGTAGTCCGCCGGCCCGTGGTACACCACCTCGATGTTGTTGCCATCCGGATCAAGCACGAACGCGCCGTAGTAACCCGGATGGTAAGGCCGTTCGCCCGGGGCGCCATTGTCGGTGCCGCCCGCTGCCAGCGCTGCCCGGTGGAAGGCATCGACGGTTGCGCGGTCGCGTGCCTGGAAGGCCAGGTGATGGCGGCCGGTCAACTGGCCGGCGGCGGCCTCGCTGTCGGCGGTGGAGATGAACAGTTCGTCGGCCCACAGTAAATCCGGCCCTTCTCCGGCAACCGGAATCCCGATCGTATCCAGCACCGCGCGGTAGAACCGGCGGCTTGCCTCCATGTCACGCACCACCAGTTGCAGGTGGTCGATCAGGCGTCCGCGGTGCAGCTCCATCGTTTCCATGTCGACCTCCGCAGCGGGGATGGCAGCCGGAGGGCTCCGGCTGCTTCAGGATGTCAGGTGTTGGGGATGATTTCCACCCAGTAGCCATCGGGGTCCTTGATGAAGGCCAGGTGCTTCATGCGGCCCTCGCTCAGGCGCTTCTGGAAGGTCACGCCGAGCGCCTCGAAACGATGGCAGGCCGCTTCGATGTCCGGAACCGAAACACAGATGTGACCGAAGCCGCGCGGATCGCTGTTGCCATCGTGGTACACCGCGCCCTCCTGGGTTTCGGTGCCGTGGTTGTGGGTCAGCTCCAGGACGCCGGGAATGCCGGCCATCCACAGGCGCCGCTCGCCGTCATCTTCGGGCACGCGGCTGCCGGCCGGCAGCAGGGCCAGGAAATACAGGCTGAACTGCGCTTCGGCGAAGTCGCGCCTGTCGATCAGCTGGTAGCCCAGCACGCGCGTGTAGAAATCGAGCGAGGCGGTGATGTCCTTGACCCGCAGCATGGTGTGGTTGAACACGAAACCGGTGGTTTCGGCTGGCGGCTGGGTGGCCACGCCGGGAACGTCGCGCAGGGCAGGCAGGGTCATGGGGATGTCCTTCGGTCGCAGGGCCGATGATCGGCCGGATGCCCCATTCTAGCGGCGGGCGGCCATCGGCACGTCAACGTAGAATGGCCGCACCGCACCGTTCCACTACTGAAAACAATTCCGCCATGTCGCAGCGTGAATGGGTGGCTGCCGCCATCCGCAAGATCGAAGCCGATTTCAACCGCTCGGCCGATACCCATCTCATCCCGATGGGCCTGCCGGGTCATCCGGGCATCGACCTGTATTTCAAGGATGAGTCCAGCCATCCCACCGGCAGCCTGAAGCATCGCCTGGCACGTTCGCTGTTCCTGTATGCGCTGGCCAATGGCTGGCTGCGCGAGGGGCGGCCGGTGATCGAAGCGTCCAGTGGCTCCACCGCTGTCTCCGAGGCCTATTTCGCACGCCTTCTTGGCCTGCCGTTCATCGCAGTGATTCCTGCCGGCACCTCGCCCGAGAAGATCGCCGCCATCGAGTTCCATGGCGGTCGCTGCCATCTGGTGCAGAGTGCCTGTGGATTGAACGCCGCCTCGGAGCAGCTGGCGCGGGAAACCGGCGGGCATTTCATGGACCAGTTCACCTATGCCGAGCGGGCCACCGACTGGCGTGCCAACAACAACATCGCCGAATCCATCTTCAAGCAGATGGCCGAGGAGCCGCATCCGGTGCCGGACTGGATTGTCTGCAGCCCGGGCACCGGCGGCACCGCCGCCACCTTGGGCCGTTATGTCAGCTATCGGCGCCATGACACCCGCATTCTCTGCGCCGATCCGGAAATCTCCGCGTTCTTCGCCGGTTACCAGGCGGCCGTGGACGGACAGCCGTGGCGCGAGGTGACCTGTGAAGGCGGTTCGCGGGTGGAGGGCA
Organism: Pseudomonadota bacterium; assembly: GCA_023423605.1. Classification (GTDB taxonomy): domain Bacteria; phylum Pseudomonadota; class Gammaproteobacteria; order Xanthomonadales; family Xanthomonadaceae; genus Stenotrophomonas. The sequence continues at coordinate 6,186 of JAFAFF010000235.1, read as the reverse complement.
TCGGGCGCCCGAAGGTTGAATCCAGCTTCATCCCGACCAGCGTGGATGCGATGGTGAAGGTGCCCGACGCGCTGTCGCTGGCGGCGATGCGCCATGTCAGCGCGACCCTGGGGCGACGCGTCGGCGGCTCCACGGGCACCAACTTCGTCGGTGTGCTGCAGGCGGCGCAGTGGATGCGCGATGCCGGCCGCAGCGGCAGCATCGTCACCATCCTGTGCGACAGCGGCGAACGTTATGCGCACAGCTATTATGATCCGGCGTGGTACGAAAGCCGCGGCATCGACGTGGCCGGCGCCGATGCGCAGCTTGCCACGGCGGTGCAGGGCGGCGTGCTGCCCACGCTGCCGGTCTGCAGCCTGGAAGCCCTCTGAGGTCACATGGGGTGGATGCAGGCATCCGTGCCCGCTGCGCCGGCCCTTGTGCCGGCGTCGCGGCGGCGCCATATCCGTGGTGATGCCACGTTGCGTGGCGCCTGACATGGAGCCCGCATGACCCCCGCCAATCCCCTGCTCGATTTTTCCGGCCTGCCGCGCTTCGATGCCATCGCTCCGGAACACGTGGGGCCCGCGCTGGACGTGCTGCTGGCCGACGCCGAAGCGGCTGTCGCCATGGCTGAAACCGTGCAGCCGGTGCGCTGGGCAACCTTCGTCACACCGCTCGACGATGCCACCGAGCGCCTGTGGCGTGCATGGGGCGTGGTGGGGCACCTGCAGGCGGTGGTGAACACGCCGGAACTGCGTGCGGTCTACAACGAAAACCTGCCGCGCATCACCCGGTTCGGCAGCGCGCTCAGCCAGAACCTGGCGCTGTTCCGGCAATACCAGGCCTTGGCCGCCGGCGAGGAAGCGCTGGCGTTCGACCCGGCACAGCGCAAGGTACTCGACAACACCCTGCGCGATTTCCGCCTCGGTGGTGCGGAGCTGGACCCTGAGCAGCAGCAGCGCTTCAGTGCCATCAAGGAAGAACTGTCGGCACTGTCGGCGAAGTTTTCGCAGAATGTGCTGGATGCCACTGATGCCTGGTCGCTGGTTATTGATGATGAAGCCCGGCTGGCGGGGATTCCGGATGATGTACGCGCCGCCGCCCGCGCCGCCGCCGAAAAGGACGGTGTTGCCGGCTGGAAGCTGACCCTGCAGATGCCCTGCTACCTGCCGGTACAGACCTATGCCGATGACCGCAGTCTGCGCGAAACCCTGTATCGCGCCAGCGCGCAGCGGGCTTCCGAATTCGGGGATGCGGCGCTGGACAACACCGGTAACATCGACCGCATCCTTGCCCTGCGCGCGGCGCTTGCGGCGCTGCTGGGGTTCGACAGCTATGCCAGCTATTCCATCGCCACCAAGATGGCGCAGGACCCGGACGAGGTGCTGTCGTTTCTGCGTGATCTGGCCGCACGTGCCAGGCCCTTCGCCAGCAGGGACCGCGCCGAGCTGGAATCGTTCGCGCGTGAGAGGCTGGGCCTGGATGCGCTGGAAGCATGGGATCTCGCCTATGCGGCGGACAGGCTGAAGCAGGCGCGCTACAGCTATTCAGAGCAGGAAGTGAGACCGTATTTCACCGAGCCGAAAGTGCTGGGCGGGCTGTTTGCGGTGATCGAGCAGCTTTACGGCCTGCGTGTGCAGCCGGATGTGGCGCCGGTATGGCATCCGGATGTGCGTTTCTTCCGGCTGGTCGATGGCGAAGGTGGCCTGGTGGGCCAGTTCTATCTGGATCTGTATGCCCGCGAAGGCAAGCGCGGTGGCGCCTGGATGGACGATTGCCGCAACCGCCGCGATCGCCCCGACGGCAGCGTGCAGACGCCGCTGGTGTACCTGGTGTGCAACTTCGGGCGCGGCAGTGATGGCCGCCCGGCGACCTTCAGCCACAACGAAGTCACCACGCTGTTCCATGAAATGGGCCATGGCCTGCACCAGTTGTTGACGCGTATCGGCGAGCTGGGCGTGGCCGGCATCAACGGCGTGGAATGGGATGCGGTGGAACTGCCCAGCCAGTTCATGGAGAACTTCTGCTGGGAATGGGATCACCTGCAGGGCATGACCGCGCACGTGGACAGTGGCGAGCCGCTGCCACGCGCGCTGTATGAAAGGATGCTGGCCGCGCGCAATTTCCAGAGCGGCATGGCCACCGTGAGGCAACTGGAGTTCGGGCTGTTCGACATGCTGCTGCACAGCCGTTTCGATGCCACCCAGGACACCGTGCTGGCGCTGCTTGACCGCGTGCGCGACGAGGTGGCGGTGAATCATCCGCCCGAGTGGAATCGGTTCCCGCACCAGTTCAGCCATATTTTCGCTGGCGGTTATGCGGCCGGTTATTACAGTTACAAGTGGGCCGAAGTGCTGAGCGCGGATGCCTACGCGGCGTTCGAAGAAGCGCCGGGTGCGCTGGCCGAGACCGGCGCGCGCTTCCGCGATGAGATTCTGGGACGCGGTGGCAGTCGTGCTGCGGCGGAAAATTTCCAGGCCTTCCGCGGCCGGCCGCCAAGCCTGGATGCACTGCTGCGCCATTCCGGCATGGCGTGAGCGGTTGAAGGATGGGGGTTGCCGGCCGTTGGCCGGCAACCCGTGGCAGGCACGATCAGTCGGCGTAGATCATTTTCCGGGTCATGCCGCCATCGATGACGATCTCCTGGCCGGTGATGAACCCGGACAGGTCGGACAGCAGATGTACCGCCAGCGCGCCCGTGTCTTCCGGTGTGCCGGCACGGCCGACGGGATGCTGTGCGTGATCGGTGCTGGACAGCTTGGGCGTGCGTCGCCGCGCGGGGGCCTGCCAAGCGCCGGTGGCGATCCAGCCCGGGCTGATGCAGTTCACCCGTACGGCAGGGCCGGCGCTGACCGCCAGCGCGTGGGTGAATGCAACCATGCCGCCTTTCGCCGCCGCATAGGCTTCGCTGTGCGGCTCGGACTGGTGTGCACGGGTGGAAGCGATGTTGACGATCGCCCCGCCCCCGTCACGTGCCAGCACCGGCAGGGCGTGCTTGCTGCACAGGAACGCGCCATGCAGCGTGGACAGCCGGCGCTGCCATTCGCTCCAGTCCATGTCCTGCAGCGGCGTGCCGTGCGCGCCGGCGATGCCGGCATTGTTCACCAGGCCGTCGATGTGGCCGAAGCGTTCCGTGGCGGCGGCAATGAAGGCGCGCACGCTGCGCTCGCTGGAGATATCCAGTTTGCGGAAGGCTGCATCCGGGCCACGTTGCCACTCCTCCAGGCAGGCCTTGCCGGCATCCACGTCCAGATCGCCGATCATCACCTGGCCACCTGCGCCGAGCACGGCCTGCGCGATGCCGCGACCGATGCCGTTCGCGCCGCCGGTGACCAGCACCACCTTGCCGGCCAGCGGGGCGCTTGGCCATGGCGCAATGGCCGGTACGATGCTCATGACAGGTCCTCGCCACGCAGGCGCCGCCACCATCCTTCCACGCCGATGCGGTCAAGGATTTCGATGTTGCGCTCGACGATCACGTCCGGATCCGGGAAGGCATCCACCGCGCGTGCCACGCTGTCTTCACGCAGCAGATGCAGCGTGGGATAGGGCGCGCGGTTGGTGTAGTTGCTGGCGTCATCGGCGGCAACGCCATCGAACTGGTAATCCGGGTGGAAGCTGGCGACCTGCAGGATGCCCTGCAGGTCCAGTGCCTCGACGGCGGCGTCGGCGTTATCGAGGAAATCGTTGTAATCCAGGAAATCCGTGAGCACCTGCGGGTGCACGATCAAGGTGGTGTCGATCACTTCGGCGGGCGTGTCACGCAGCAGCACCAGTTCCTCGGCCAGTTGTTCGACCAGTGCTTCGGGCGTGGTGGCGTCGCTCAGCACGAAGCGGACCTGCTCCTTTACGTATACCGCCTTGGCGAACGGACACAGGTTCAGGCCGATGACGATGCGTTCCAGCCACTGGCGGGTGGCAGCGATGGGGTCATCTGCCGGCGGGGTGTCGGTAGGTGCGGGGGAAGCAGTCATGGCGGGCACGGTGGCTGGAGGGAGCAGGCCATCATTGTAGGCGTTCGTGCCGGGTGGGGCCGGGCAGCGGTCGCGTAGAGCCGGGCTCTGCCCGGCTGGGGCAGGGTCGCGCAGCGGGGCAGAGCCCCGCTCTACATCCGGCTGGGGGTGGTCGTGCAGCGGGGCAGAGCCCCGCTCTACGCGTCAATCGCGGAAATTGTCGAACTGCAGCGGCAGGTCGAAATCGCTCTTCTTCAGCAGCGCAATGGCGTCCTGCAGGTCGTCGCGCTTCTTGCCGGTCACCCGCAGCTTGTCGCCGTTGATCTGGCTGTCCACCTTCAGCTTGGCTTCCTTCAATGTCGCCGCGATCTTCTTGGCGATCTTCTGCTCGATGCCCTGCTTGACGGTGATCTTCTGCCGCGCGCCGGCCAGGTTGGTTTCCACCTCGCCGAATTCCAGGCTCTTGGCGTCGATGTTGCGGGCGGCCATGCGCATGCGCAGGATGTCGGTCATCTGCTTGAGCTGGAAATCGCTCGGCGCGGACTGCGAGATGACATCGCCCTCCAGTTCGAATTTCGCATCCACGCCCTTGAAGTCGAAGCGGGTGGTGAGCTCGCGGTTGGCCTGGTCGACCGCGTTGGTCAGTTCGTGCTTGTCCACTTCGGAAACAACGTCGAAAGAAGGCATGGGGAACTCCTGGTTGCAGTGGCCTCCATTCTAACCAACCTGATTGGAACCGCCCGCGGCGGGGGCGATAATGGGCAATGAACCTGCAACGCTCTCCTTCCCGTGCCGTGGCCTGGATGATTGCCGCGGTGGCCTGCTTCTCGCTGATGGATGCGGGCATGAAGCAGCTGTCCACCGGCTATCCCTCGCTGCAGGTGACATTCCTGCGCGGTGCGGCATCGTTGCCGTTCGTGCTGGTATGGGTGCTTGCCAGCGCCGGCCCGCGCTCGCTGGTGCCACGCCGCTGGACCCTGCACCTGCTGCGTGGCGTGCTGGGCATGGTGATGATCGGCTGTTTCGTCTTTGCGCTGCGGGATCTGCCGCTTTCCACCGCCTACAGCATCTATTTCGTTGCTCCGCTGCTGGTCGCGGCGCTGTCGGTGCCGCTGCTGGGCGAACGCGTCGGCCCGCGACGCTGGGTGGCCATCGGCATCGGCCTGCTGGGCGTGATCGTGGTACTGCGCCCCGGAGTGCAGGGTTTCATTTCCATTCCCGGCCTGATGGTGCTGGCGGCTGCAACGGCCTATGCCATCGCCGCGATCACCGTCAGCCTGCTGACCCGGACCGACACCTCGCAGTCCATGGTGGTGTGGTTCCTGGTCATCATGGCCATTGGTGCCGGCCTGCTGGCCTGGCCGGACTGGGTACCGCTGCGGTTGGCCGACGCGCCGCTGGTGGCGGGAATGGGGCTTGCCGGCGCGCTGGGGCAGATCGCGCTCACGCGTGCCTTCCAGTTGGGCGAGGCATCGATGATCGCGCCACTGGAATACACCGGGCTGGTCTGGGTGATCGGCTGGGACCTGATGTTCTGGCGTCAGTTGCCGGACGCATGGACCTGGGCCGGCGCGGCCATCATCATGGCCTCCGGCTTCTACCTGCTGCACCGCGAGCGAGTGAACCGCCAGCAGCCGCCCAAGCCATTGGACCACCCATGAACAACGGTCACGGTGGCGCAGGGAGCATTCACATTGTGCTTAGAACCAAAAGGAATAACATTCTGGTCCACGCCACAGGCGCGCGATCGTCGGCGCTGGTAGGCTTCACGCCCCCCATGTCGACCTTCCGCTGAGCCGCCTCCCGTGATCCAGTTCGAGCGCCTGCACAAATCCTATGCCGTTGCCGGCCGCGCCGTAAGCGCGCTGCAGCCGCTGGACCTGACGATCGAGGCCGGCGAAGTGTTCGGCATCATCGGTCACTCCGGCGCGGGCAAATCCACGCTCATCCGCATGATCAACCGCCTGGAAGAGCCCAGTGGTGGCCGCCTGCTGATTGGCGGCGAAGACGTGACCGCGCTGGATACCGATGGCCTGCGTACGCTGCGTCGTCGTATCGGCATGATCTTCCAGCATTTCAACCTGCTGTCGTCGCGCACGGTGGCCGACAATGTGGCCTTTCCGCTGGAGCTTGCCGGTACGCCACGCGCGCAGATCGATGCGCGGGTGTCCGAGCTGCTGGCAACGGTGGGCCTGCAGGCGCATGCGGACAAGTATCCGGCGCAGCTGTCCGGCGGCCAGAAGCAGCGCGT
>JAFAFF010000228.1 GCA_023423605.1 Pseudomonadota bacterium | reverse complement strand
CGGCCGCGGCCGGGGTGATCAGATAACGGTCGGCCTGCCGCAGCGCCGCCACCACCGGCAGGTCCGCCGGCGGCATCGAATAGCGGCCCAGCCTGTCCGCCGGCACCCAGGCGATGGCCTGTCCTTCGCGGCCCCGTGGCGTGCCCTTCCAGCTGCGCACATGCCGTACTTCCAGGCGCAGGTGCTTGTCCGGATACAGCTGTGGCACGTCCATGATCCAGTCGCCGATCTCGACCTCGATGCCCAGTTCCTCCTGCAGTTCGCGCGCGAGCGCCTGTTCAGAGGTCTCGCCGGCTTCGCGCTTGCCGCCCGGAAACTCCCACAGGCCGGGCATGTCGCGGTTCTCGGTGCGGCGGTTGAGCAGGATGCGGCCGCGGGCATCGGTGATGACACCAGCGACGACGTGGATGGATCGTTTCGGGGGAGGCATGCGGGCAGAATGCCCAGAATCACCGCGGCGGTGCAAGACACGTGCAGGTAGAGCGGGGCTCTGCCCCGCTGGACGATCGCGGTGTTTCAGCCGGGCAGGGCCCGGCGCTACAGAACAAAACAAAGAAAACGCCCCGCGCGATGGCGGGGCGTTTCCGGGCATTGCATGCAGTCAGAAACTCAGTTCAGCTGCCCGTGGCAATGCTTGTACTTCTTGCCGCTGCCACACGGGCAGGGATCGTTGCGGCCGATCTTCGGCTCGTCACGCTGCAGCGGCGCACCCTGCTGGGCGGCCTGCACCTGCGCCGCTTCCTCGTCGGCACTGTAACCGCCCACATCCTGGTGCTGGAACTGCGACTGCAGCAGGCGCGCCTCGGCCTGCTGGCGTTCGGTCGCTTCCAGCGCCGCCACTTCCTCGTCGCTGCGGATGCGCACGCGCGACAGCAGGGTCACCACCTCGCGCTTGACGTCTTCCAGCATGTCCGAGAACAGCTCGAAGGCTTCCTTCTTGTATTCCTGCTTCGGCTGCTTCTGCGCGTAACCCCGCAGGTAGATGCCTTGGCGCAGGTAATCCATGCGTGCAAGGTGCTCCTTCCAGCTCTGGTCCAGCACGGTCAGCATCACGTGCTTTTCCAGCGCACGCATGGTATCGGGGCCGACGCCGGCCTCCTTTTCGGCGAAGTGCTGGTTCACGCGCTCCTGCACCTTCTCCACGATACCCTCGGCGTCCAGTTCCTCGTGCGCCTTCACCAGTTCGGACAACGACATGTCCAGGCCGAAATCGGACTGCAGCGTGGCTTCCAGGCCCGGCAGGTCCCACTGTTCGTCGATCGAATTCGGCGGCACGAAACGGGCCACGACATCGAAGATCACATCGTCACGGATGCCATCCACGTTGTCCTTGACCGAATCAGCGTCCAGCAGTTCATCGCGCTGTGCGTAGATGACCTTGCGCTGGTCGTTGTTGACGTCGTCGAAGTCCAGCAGGTTCTTGCGGATGTCGAAGTTGTGCGCTTCCACCTTGCGCTGCGCCTTCTCGATCTGGCGGCTGACCAGGCGGTCCTCGATGACATCGTCTTCCTTCATGCCCATCATGCGCATGGCCTTCTGCACCCAGTCCGAGGCGAAGATGCGCATCAGGTTGTCTTCCAGCGACAGGTAGAAGCGGGACGAACCCGGGTCGCCCTGGCGACCGGAACGGCCGCGCAGCTGGTTGTCGATACGACGCGATTCGTGGCGTTCGGTACCGATGATGTGCAGGCCACCGGCCGCCTTGACCGCATCATGGCGCGGCTGCCATTCGGCCTTGACCGCCGCCTTCTGTGCGTCGGTGGCGTCTTCGCCCAGCGCATGCAGTTCGCTTTCCAGCGAACCGCCCAGCACGATATCGGTACCGCGGCCGGCCATGTTGGTGGCGATGGTCACCGCTCCCGGACGACCGGCGTTGGCGACGATGGTCGCTTCGCGGTCATGCTGCTTGGCGTTGAGCACTTCGTGGTGCACGCCGGCCTTGCGCAGGTGCTCGGACAGCATCTCCGAGGTCTCGATCGAGGTGGTGCCGACCAGCACCGGCTGGCCGCGCTTGTTGCAGTCCTGGATATCGGCGAGCACCGCGTTGAACTTGCCCTGGCGGTTGAGGAACACCTGGTCCGGCGAATCCTTGCGGATGGTCGGGCGGTTGGTGGGAATCACCACCACTTCCAGGCCGTAGATGCTCTGGAACTCGAACGCTTCGGTATCGGCCGTGCCGGTCATGCCGGACAGCTTCCTGTACATGCGGAACAGATTCTGGAAGGTGATGCTGGCCAGCGTCTGGTTCTCGCGCTGCACCGGTACGCCTTCCTTGGCCTCCACCGCCTGGTGCAGGCCGTCGGACCAGCGGCGGCCGGCCAGGGTACGGCCGGTGAACTCATCGACGATCACCACTTCGCCATCGCGCACGATGTAATCCACGTCGCGCTGGTAGATCGCGTGCGCGCGCAGCGCGGCATTGAGATGGTGCACCACGGTGAGGTTCTGCGGCGCGTACAGGCCTTCCGAATCGCCATCGAGAATGCCGGCTTCCTGCAGCAGACGTTCGGCATGCTCCATGCCGGCCTCGGACAGATGCACCTGCTTGCCCTTCTCGTCCACCCAGAAGTCGCCTTCGGCTTCTTCGCTTTCCTGCTTGACCAGGTTGGGCACGACGCGGTTGACACGGATGTACAGTTCCGGGGAATCGTCGGCCGGGCCGGAAATGATCAGCGGGGTACGCGCTTCGTCGATCAGGATCGAGTCGACTTCATCGACGATGGCGTAATGCAGGCCACGCTGGTAACGGTCGGCCTTGGACAGTGCCATGTTGTCGCGCAGGTAATCGAAGCCGAACTCGTTGTTGGTGCCGTAGGTGATGTCGCTGCCATAGGCTTCGCGCTTGTCGCCATGCGGCATGCCCGGGTAGACCACGCCGACGCTCAGGCCGAGCCAGTTGTATAGCTTGCCCATCTGCGCCGAATCGCGGCGGGCCAGGTAGTCGTTCACGGTGACCACGTGCACACCCTTGCCTTCCAGCGCATTGAGGTACACCGGAAGCGTGGCCACCAGGGTCTTGCCTTCGCCGGTGCGCATCTCGGCGATCTTGCCCAGGTGCAGCACCATGCCGCCGATCAGCTGCACATCGTAGTGACGCATGCCGAGCACGCGGCGACTGGCCTCGCGGCAGACCGCGAAGGCTTCCGGCAGCACCTTGTCCAAGGCTTCGCCATCGGCGATGCGCTGCTTGAACTCGGGGGTCTTCGCCTGGAGCTGCTCGTCGCTGAGCTTCTCCATGTCCGGCTCCAGCGCATTGATCCTGGCGACGATGCGGTCGAGCTGGCGCAGCTGTCGCTCGTTACGACTGCCGAAGACGCGGGTAAGCAGGCTGTTGATCATTGAAGGAACCGGTTTGTCAGGTGAACGCCGCACGGCTCCAGCTGGAATCCGTCCGCCGCAAACAGAACGGGGCGCCGAGCGCCCCGTCAATGGCATCACCCATTGTAACTTGGGATGGAGGTCGGGGGTTTCAAGCGCTGGGGGCAGGCATGTGACGACCAATGGTCGTCACCCACCCACGGCGAGCATGTGACGACCGTTGGTCGTCACCCACCAGAACTCGTCACCCACCAGGACAGGGCTCCTAACCCACCGGGGCAGGTGTGTCACCCACCAGGGCAGGCGTGGCCATCAGCCGCGCGAAACGCGACCGACCGGGGTGTTGCCACCGTCGCCGAGGAACTTGCGCGGGTTGACCACGCGGCCGTTCTCCCACACCTCGAAATGCACGTGGGCACCGGTGGAACGGCCGGTGGAACCGGCACGGGCCACCTGCTGGCCGGCGCGGACCAGATCGCCGACCTTCACCACCAGGCGCGAATTGTGGGCATAGCGCGTCACGTAGCCGTTGCCGTGATCGACATCGACCACGTTGCCGTAGCCGCCCTTGACACCGGAGAAGCTGACCACGCCGTCCGCCACCGACATCACCGGATCGCCCACCCGTGCATGGAAGTCGATGCCCTTGTGGTTGCCGACGCCGCGGCCGAACGGATCGGCACGACCGCCGAAGCCGGAGGTCACGTAGCTGTTGCGGATCGGCATGCGCGAGGGCACGGCATTGAGCTGCAGCTGGTGGTCGAACATCAGCGACTCCATCACCGACAACTGGCGGCCTGAAGCAGCGAAGCGCTGCTCCAGCACCTGTAAGTCGGCGTTGACGTCCTTGACCGGGATGTCCACGATCGGGCCGCTGGCATCGCCATCACCCAGGCCGGGCGTTTCCTGGAAGTCGAACTCGCCGTCTTCCAGCTTGCCCATCTGCGTAAGGCGCTCGCCCAGGGCATTCAGGCGCGTGGCCTGCGCCTGCAGTTCGCCCAGGCGGGCGGCCAGCGCATTGACCTCAGTCTGCGACTGCAGGCGGACCTGCGCCAGCTCGCGCTGCTGCTCCTCGACCTTCGCCTGCAGGCGGGAATCGCCGAGCGCGTTGGCGCCCATTCCGCCGGCAAAGCCGATAATGCAGCCGACGCCCAGCACGCTGCCCAGCAGGGCACGGGGGCGATCCTCGAAGTAGAAACGCAAACGCGCCAGGGGCGTCTTGGCCTTTCCTTCACGCGTTTTGATTACGATCTTTTTGAATGCCATCAGTGAGTTTTCATGTCTGAGCCGAAATCCAGCGTCCGTCCCGCCTCCGCGCCGAAGCCGGCGCTTGATGCGGTCATGGCGGACAAATCCGGAAATCCGTTGCGCCGCGCCCTGTGGCTCGACTCGCTGGACCGGCAATTGCGCCCCCATTTGCCGCCCACGCTGCGCACCCGATGCCGGCTGGCCAATGTGAACGACGAACACCTCGTTTTTCTCGTCGAATCTCCTGTCTGGCATGCCAGGGTGCGGCTTGCCGAAGCACAGCTGATCGACGCGGCCCGTTCCATCGGGCTGAAGGCCACCAAGGTGACCATCAAGACTGCGTCTCCCGCTCCGCCACGCTCCCCAGCGCTCGACGACCGGAACGGACCCCACGCAGTTTCAGCCGCCACGCACAAAGGGCTACGCGACGCCTTGGCTTGCCTCCAGGACACCAAACCGTCCAGGTCCTGATGACGGCAGGGCGTCCGGCCCTGCTTCCCCGCAGGCCAACGCCACGTGGAAATGGCGTGAAGCTTTTGCGAGGACCGTGGGCATCCTAACGGCCATGGCTTGTCCAGTCGTTAGACTTTTGTTATTTAAATGTTAAGTTCAGGCTTTTGCCTGCATGGGTTCATCGCCGCAGGAACGAAAACGCCGCCCAGCGGCGGCGTGAACGTGGCCATTTCGATTGTGGCGGCCCCGGCAGCGACCGGCCTCACGGGCCCTCAGGCATAGGCCGGAGCGCCGTAGGCCACCGGCGCAGCGGCACCCGGCGAGTCATAGCTCACCCACTCCCAGGCACTGGCATCGGCCAGCAGGGCGCGCACCAGCTTGTTGTTCAGCGCATGCCCGGACTTGAAGCCCTCGTACGCGCCCAGCACCTGGCCACCGGCAAGGTAAAGGTCGCCGATCGCGTCAAGGATCTTGTGGCGCACGAACTCATCGGCGTAACGCAGGCCGTCCTCGTTGAGCACGCGGAATTCATCCAGCACGATCGCATTGTCCATCGAGCCGCCAAGGCCGAGGTTGCGCTCGCGCATGTATTCCAGATCGCGCATGAAACCAAAGGTACGGGCACGGGAGATTTCCCGGGTATACGCCACCGTGGAGAATTCGATTTCCTGCCGCGACTGCCTGGCCGGAATCATCGGATGGTCGAACTGGATGGTGAAACCGAGCCGGTAACCTTCATACGGTTCGAAGCGCGCGACCTTGTCGCCCTCGGTGACTTCCACCGTCTTCAGTACACGGATGAAACGCTTGGCCGCCGCCTGTTCCACGATGCCCGCCGATTGCAGCAGGAATACGAACGGGCCGGACGAACCGTCCATGATCGGCAGCTCGGCCGAGGACAGTTCGACGATGATGTTGTCCACGCCCAGGCCGGCAAGCGCCGACATCAGGTGTTCGACGGTCTGGATCTTGGCGTCGTTGCAGGTGAGCCCGGTGCACAGGGTGACCTCGGTGACCAGGTCTGCCCGCGCGGGCACTTCCACCACCGGGTCCAGGTCGACGCGACGGAACACGATGCCATGGTCGACCGGTGCCGGACGCAGGGTCATGTAGACCTTGTCGCCGCTGTGCAGGCCGACGCCGGTGGCACGGATCGTGTTCTTGAGGGTACGTTGCGGGATCATGGGGGAACCGACCGGAAACATGTGGCGGGCCGTGCTGGCCTGCCAGAGGGGTGCAACAGGTTACCACGCAGCCTCCCCTGTCCTGGCTGGGCACCGGCGAAGGTACCTGGCGGCAGAGGCCGGCGCGCCGCAGCAGGTGCTGCGTCGACAGGGCGACCGGGCCCATCCTGGCCCGGTGCCTGCATTGCGGGACATGGTGCCTGGTGCCGGGGAGGACAACCCCGGCCCGGGCGATCAGTCCGCCTGGCGGCGCAGGAACGCCGGAATGTCCAGGTAATCGTTGGGCAGTTCGGCGGTGGCGGTGCTGGAACCGGACGCCGGTGCGGACGCGGCCGGGGACGCCGCCACGCTGTCGCTGCTGGCACGGCGCAGGCCCAGGCCGACGCCGCCCACCGCCTTGGCCACGGCGTCGCCGCCGTTGTCGAAATCCGAGAATTCCGGCTGGCCGGTGGTGGCGTTGCGCACCAGCTTGATCGGCGCACGCTCGCCCGGGCGCTGGGCCTTGCCGGCCGCCACGCGGTTCAGGCCGGTGGCCACCACGGTCACGCGCACTTCGTCCTGCATGTCCGGATCCAGCACGGTACCGACCACCACGGTGGCATCTTCGGAAGCGAAGCCATCGATGGTGCGGCCGATCTCGTCGAACTCGGCCATGGTGAAGTCGGCGCCGGCGGTGATGTTGACCAGGATGCCATTGGCACCGGCCAGGTTCACATCGTCCAGCAGCGGGTTCTGGATGGCCGATTCAGCAGCGGCCTGGGCGCGGTCATCACCACGCGCGGTGCCGGTACCCATCATCGCCAGCCCCATTTCGGACATCACGGTGCGCACGTCGGCGAAATCGACGTTGATCAGGCCCGGGCGCACGATCAGGTCGGCGATGCCCTGCACGGCGCCCTGCAGCACGTCGTTGGCGGCACGGAAGGCCTGGATCATGGTGGCGTTGCGGCCCAGCACGGTGATCAGCTTTTCGTTCGGAATGGTGATCAGCGAGTCGCAGTGCTGGCTCAGTTCCTCGATGCCCTTCAGCGCCACCTGCATGCGGCGACGGCCTTCGAACGGGAACGGCTTGGTGACCACGGCCACGGTCAGGATGCCCATCTCCTTGGCCAGCTGTGCCACCACCGGGGCAGCGCCGGTGCCGGTGCCGCCACCCATGCCGGCGGTGATGAACACCATGTCCGCACCCTGCAGGGCATCCATGATGCGCTCACGGTCTTCCAGGGCAGCCTGGCGGCCCACTTCCGGGTTCGCGCCCGCGCCCAGGCCCTTGGTGACGTTGGTACCCAGCTGCAGCTGCAGCTTGGCACCGCAATTCTTGATGGCCTGCGAATCGGTGTTGGCGGTGATGAATTCCACGCCGTCCACCGCAGAGTTGACCATGTGCGCTACGGCGTTGCCGCCGCCACCGCCCACGCCAACGACCTTGATCACCGCATTGGGTGCCATCTTTTCGATCAGTTCAAAATGCGCCATGTCCGTGTCCTCGTTTGTATCCGCATCCTTTGGCATGGGTTGGAAGAGCATCCTGCCTTCCGCTGCATGCCGCCGTTGCGGCTGTATGGGTTGTGTATTACCGATGCTGCGTTGTGTTGCCGGTGTTGCCGCCGGGCAGG
>JAFAFF010000164.1 GCA_023423605.1 Pseudomonadota bacterium | reverse complement strand
CCGGCCCCGGTCATGCAAACCCCAGTTCCTCATCCCATTCGCGCCAGCGCTGGACTGGAACCCGATCAATCTCAGCCCCGAAACTGGTTTGATTATCGCGCGCCGCCCGCAAGGCATCCGCGACAGGTCCCTTGCGGTCGAAGTCGCGTGGAAGCTGCAGGCTCAGAACGGTATACAGCGCAATGTCGTCTTCCTGCACCAGTCCATGCCGTCGGGCACGTTGCATGCGCGCTCTCACCAGCCGCAACTGCGCACATGGGTCCAGATCCAGCAGGAGCGTAGCGTCGGTCTCGTTGGCCTGGTAAATGACGGTGAACGGAGCCAGGGCGCGGTCCAGTCCGCTGAGTTGCTGCTGCGTCAGTTGCAGCGCCGCACCGCGGATCGGCTGCTCGGGCCGGGAAATCGCATGGGGATACCCGCACACGTCCAGCGACAACCAATGGGAAGCCGCGCCCAACATCGCCACACGCTGCCGCTCGTCCAAGGCGTCTGCCAGTGCGGACAGCACGACGACATCCTGGAACCGGAACAGGGTGTTGCTGCCATCGGGCTGACGAAGACGCATCAAGGTCTTCAGATGGGGGATCGGATCGACGCGTGCGGGCATGATGATGAAGCTTGCCGCCTGCCGCGCGTGCGCCTGCCCAAAGACCGCTTGCCAGCGTGTGTCGTCCCTTTCTGCGGAGAATACGCGCGGGCCGTTTTCCCGTATCGACACTGCATATTTTTCGTACAGATTCGGCAGCGCTGCGAAGGTGTCCAGCTCCATGCCAAGCGCAGCGGCACATGCACCCTGCTGTTCGTAGCGCGAGGGATCAATCAGCGCATACAGCGTGTCTGTCTCACCCAGCAGCGACGTCACCCACGTTTGGTACGCCGCTGCATCAGAATAACGTCCAGGCTTCATCGTGGCTCAGTCCACCCTGATGAAAGCACTATTGGTCGCCGCTGCCTGTGCCATGCACGGCGCATTCAACTCGCTCTTCGGCCAGGCAACAAACGAGCGATTGAGCGTAGTCGGCCCCACAAACGACTTCTTCGACGCATGCACCGTAATACTCCCCGGGCAGGCGATGCTGATGTTGCCTCCTTCGATGGTGATGCTGGCCCCGCCGGCCGTGGCCAGCTTGATCGTCTTGCCGGCAGCCAGCTCCAGCGCCGCCGTGGCACTGACCATCTTCAGCGCGCCCTGCGCCTGCACCCGCAGCGCATCGTTCTGCGCCTGAAGATCCAGTTCCCCCTCGCCACTCACCACGCTCAGGCTGTGCGCCTGGCTTTCACCGCCCTGCACGGCCGCGGCCAGCAGGCCGATGCTCTGGCCGCTGTGCAGCCGCGCCTGCCCGGCCACGGCACCTTCGCTGTGCCGTCCGCTGGCCAGGGTGAGCGTTTCGCCCACGCTCCAGCTGAGCCCCTGGCCCGCCACCAGACCGATGCCTGCCGGTGCGGCCAGGCCCAGCAGCGCATCGCCACTGTGCGGCACCTTGCCATCGCCGGGGGCAGCACTGCGTTCACCGGCACTGTGCTGCGCCTCATCGAAGGAGGCGCCCGGCACCACCGTGGAGGCGCTGGTCAGCAGTGCCTGCAGCGGCGCCTGGTCCGGGATCAGCAACGAGGCGTTGGCCTGTCCGGCGCCTTCATGTGCGGCCAGTTTCGTGGTGGCGTGCGTGCCCGCCGCCTGCGAAAACGTGCGGCCCAGCGTCTGCAGCTGCTTCAGCAGGGCCACCGGCTGGGTGGCCTCGCCGGCCGGGGCGCTGCCGGCATGCCCGTAACTGCTCAGCCACAGCCCGCGCTGGCCGCGCACCGCGCCCCAGGCATCACTGCGCAGCTCGAAACCTTCGCCACGGAAGCTGCCGCGGTAGTTGTCCGCCTGGTGCAGCAGATGGCCCAGCGTGAGCTGGCTGTGGGCCTGGGTGGTGGCCAGCTGCACGCGCAGCTGCTGGTCGCTGTCATCGAAGACCAGCCGGTTGTGTCCGCTGCCTCCCCACTCCCGGGATTGCACGCCCCATAGCGCACCGGGATGGCGATGGCCGTCCTCGCCTCCGCCTGCGGCATGCCATGCCGGGGCATGGCCACCTGCCAGGTTGGCCTGCGCGCTCGGCGTGGCGTCGCCGGCCTGGGCATACAGCGATGTATCGGTTTCCGCGCTGCGGCCACCGGGCGTGGCCGGCACACCGGCTTCGCCGCGGCCGTTGTACAGCGCGCCCAGCACCACCGGCCGGTCGATATCACCGCCCAGGAAACCCACCAGCACTTCCTGGCCGATGCGCGGCAGGAACTGGCTGCCCACGCCCGGGCCGGCATAACGCTGGGCTACGCGCAGCCACGTGCTGTCCTGGCTCACGGACTCGCCGCCACCATCCTGGAAATGGAATTTCACGCGGATGCGGCCCTGTGCGTCGGCATGCACTTCCTGGCTTCCCGAGGGGCTCACGCCTGCATCGGGCCCTACCACGCGCGCGGTCTGGTAACCGGGAGCGGTGGGACGCGGGTTGAGCAGCGCGCCGGTGGCATCGTCCAGCACCGGACGCCACGGTTGCGCACGCTCGACCGCTTCGAAACGGTTGGCGTAACCCACGGCTTCGGCACGCTCCCGGACCGTGGTGCCGATCGCCAGCGGCGCATCCACCTCGCCCAGCAGGTCCCGCGCGGCCTTGCGTGCATCCAGCGGCAGATTGTTGACCGCTGCATGGGTGATGGCGGTGAGCAGCAGCTCGGGGGCTTCGCCATGCGGCCACTGCGATACCGCGAACCATTCACCGGCCCGGAACCCACGCACGCTGCCTTCGCCTTCCCACGGCGACAACCGCGCTTCGTGCGCCTGCGCCATCAGCCCGGCATGACGTTCGGCCTCGGCGGCGCTGGCAAAAGCATATTCGCCCACCGGGTCGTAGACCTCGCGCAGCGATTGTCCGCCACCGCCGTGCACCGGCAACTGCGCGGTGCTGGCACTGACGCGGGCATAGCTGGAACTGAGCAGTGTCAGCCGGGTGGCGCCCAGCCGGCGGCGCTTGCCCAGCAACTGCAGGCTGTCACTGGCTTCGGTGGCGTCGGCGCGGTGGTAACGCACGCTGCCGGCGGCGTAGCGGTCCTGCAGGCTGCTGTCGCTGAACAGCACCATGCGGTGGCCAGCAGGCGCCTCTTCGGCGCACTCCATGCGCCAGCCGATGCCTTCTTCGGCCAGCAGCCGGGCCACGAAGTCCATGTCGCTTTCGCGGTACTGCACGCAGTAGCCTCGCGGCCGTGCCTGCGCCAGGAAGTCACCGACCTCCTCGCTCCAGCGCCAACTGGCCTGCGGCGCATAATCGGCAAACACCGCCTCCACGATCTCGCGCACGCTGAGATCCTGGAAGATACGGCTGTGCCGGCCCTGCGACAGCCACCAGCTCCAGCCGACCAGGCGCACGCGGTAGCGCGCCAGGCCGCCATCGCTGCCCAGCAGCTCCGCTTCGTTGACCAGGCCGCTGCGCAGGATCGGACCGCCGTCCGCATCCTGCGTCTGCAGGTGCGCCGGTTGCGCCAGCCAGTCCTGCAACGGCAGGCCGGCATCGCTGCACAGAACGTCCACCCAGTAATCGAAGCCTTCCGACAGTGCCTCACGGCCCTGCCAGCGCTCCACCACTACCGGCGGCGAACCGGGCAGTGACAACCGGTGCTGGCGGCTTTCATCCGTGAACCCGGCCAGGGCGGCCTGCAGCGTGACATGTGCATCCATTGCTCACCTTTCAGTGCGCGGCACGGCGTGACCGGTCCGCTTGCCAACCTTCAGACCCGGAAATTACCAGAGCTGGCGCGCCCGGGCCAGCTTTCCGCCACGAAGGCGCCGGATTATTGACGGCCACGGACGGCCCGCGCGCCTCCAGGCCGTTGCTGGGGATAGAATGCGGGAGTTTCCACTGACGAGACCTGCCATGCTGGATCTGGATGCCCTGCTGGCCCCTGTTGACGACGCCTCGCCTGCCGGCGAAGACCTTTCCTTTTCGCTGGAGTTCGACCGGATCCAGGAAGCCCGGCGCGCGGATGATCCCACCCTGGACCAGGGCGAATGGCAGACCGACATCAAGTACGCGGACTGGTCGAGCGTGCTGCAGGCCTGCGATGACCTGCTGCGCACGCGTACCAAGGATCTGCGGCTGGCCGGCTGGCTGGCTGAGGCGGCCGCGCAGATCGACGGGTTTGCCGGGCTTGCCGATGGCTACCGGCTGATCGCCGGCCTCTGCGACCGCTACTGGGATGAGGTGCATCCCCTGGCCGTGGACGACAACGAGGAACGGATCGGCAACCTGAGCTGGCTGTTGTCCAATTCCACGCAATGGCTGCGCACGCTGCCGATCGTCTCGGCACCGCAGGGACGCTTCACGCTGCTGGATTTCGAAACCGCCCACGCACGCGGCACGGCGGAGCCGGAGTACGGCCAGCCTACCCTTGAACAGCTGGAAGCCGCGCGCCATGACACCCCGGCGGACTTCTACCGGCGCCTGCTCGACAGCCTGCCCGAATGCAGCCAGGCATTGGCCGAACTGCAGACCGCAGTGGACGCGCGGCTCGGCCTGGACGGCCCGAGCTTCAGTGCCGTGCACGAACTGATCGAGCATCTACTGCGCACCGTGCAGCGCTCGGCCCGCGAATCAGGCCTGCTGGTCGAAGGAGAGACGGCAGACGCGGGGGAAGCGTCGGCGATGGAGCATCAACAGGGTGCTGGCACCGGCGAGCCGGGCGCGCTGCCGATGGCGCGGGGGCCGGCCGGCGCGCCCGCCTCCCGTCGCGAAGCCTTGGCCCAGCTCCGCCAGGTGGCCGAGTTCTTCCGTCGCACCGAGCCGCACAGCCCGGTCGCCTATCTGGCGGACAAGGCTGCAAGCTGGGGCGAGATGCCGCTGCATGTATGGCTGAAGCGGGTGATCAAGGACGACAGCGTGCTGCACCAGATGGAAGAGATGCTGGACGTCAATCCGAACGGCGACAATCTGTAATGCCCCTGCGGCCGGCGAAGCGGCCGCACGGACGCCGGTTCGCTTACTGGATGCGGAATTCGATACGACGGTTGCGGGCGCGACCGTCTTCGCTGTCGTTGGCCACGACGGGCTCGTCCGGGCCCTTGCCGAGCACATCCAGGCGCGCCGCGGCGATGCCCTTGCCCACCAGATAATTCTTCACGGCCAGCGCGCGCGCACGGCTGAGCATCAGGTTCGCTTCCCGGTTGCCGACGTCATCGGTATGCCCGACCACCACCACCCGCGCCTGCATCTGCGTGAGCTTGACCGCCATTTCATCCAGGATGCCGGCACCCAGCGGCGTGAGCTGGGCGCTTCCGCTGCGGAATTCGATGATGCGGTTGGCCAGTGTCTGGTCCAGCACGCTCTGTTCCGATGCGCCAAGTTTCAGGCTGTTGGTGACCGTATAGGCCGTGTTGCTGGCCAGGCTCAGGTCGCTGGCCAGCTGCTGGCGCTGCTGCTCATTGGCCACCTGGCCGGAAATCCGCACCGACTGTCCATTGACGTCCAGCTGACCGGCGCTCACCTGCTGCAGCGACGGCGTGATCATGCCGGCCACGTAATCGCCCCAGTTGGGGGGCGTGGCGATGGCTTCCACCTGGATGCGGTCCACCACGCGCTGGGCGCCATACACGCTGCGCAGTTTTTCCAGGATGCGCGCCTTGGTGGCCTGATCGGCCACCACCCCTTCGGCCACCACCGGCCGCTGGGTGGGCGCGTCCTGCGCAAGCGCGTGGGACAGGGGCATGAAGGCGGCCAGCGCCAGGGGCAGCAGTCGGTGGAATCGCATCGCTCAGGTTCCCAGAAAAGTCTCGCCGAACATCCTGCGCGCCGTCTTCAATGCGAGATCGTCGCGATCGAGATAGCTGGCAAGCCGGTTGAGGTTGTAGTCGCCGTGCAGGTAGTCATCCACCCACTCCGCCTGGTCCACGCGGATCAGGAAATCACCCGCTTCGCGCGGATCGAGTGCGGCACGTAGCGCACGATGATCGGCGCCGTTGAAGCCCACCACCATGCGCGGCGACGCATCGTTGCGCATCAACACGCCCAGCTCGAAGTCACCGCGCCCCAGGAAGGAGGCCACCAGGTCCAGCCAGAAAGCAGCCACCAGCGGCCGGTAGAGCGGATCACGGACCAGCGGGAATTCCAGCGCCTTGTCGATTTCCGCATCGCCGCCGGCCAGCACCGGCTGCAGCAGCAGCCCCAGTGCAGGCAGCATGCGGCGAAGATGGGCCTGGCTGTGTCCACTCTCGGCAAGCAGGCGCTCCAGCGCGCCGATGGACTGCATTTCCAGGAAATCGTTGAAGGTGGCGTTGTAGGCCACCGCGTCCGTATTCAGCGTGAACTGCGTGGTTGCCATCTCCGCCAGGGTACCGGTGGCGTCCTCGTCGGTGATGGCCTGGGTGGCGAGCCGTGACAGGCCGGTCCACACCTTCGACAGCGCCAACGGTCCGCGGCCGATGAAGGCCAGCGGGTCGGTCGCTTCCAGGCGCACGGCGGAAAGCAGCGGAAAGCGGCGCTGCGAGGCGTCCCGGCTGGGCTGCAGGTGACCACAGACCACGGTGCGGCTGCGTGAGCCGAGGAAGCCGAAATAGATGTCCGGTGCCTCGTCATACAGGCGCTTCCAGTCGGGATTCTGGCTCAGCAGTTCCACGCTCTGCCCGGCCCAGCGGTCCAGCCAGGCCACCAGCTGATGGTCATCGGCGGCGCGTACGAAGTCGCCACGTGAGGGCACCTTGCCGAAATAGGAAACGCCTGCATTGGCCTCGCGGCTCATCGTGTACCTCCCGTGGTTGCCGCCGCTGCCGGAGCGGGTGGAACGGCACCCGGAGCAGGTGCCGGCGCGCCAGCCACTGTCTCGGGCAGTTGCAGGCCACGTTGCCAGTCGCCGCCGTCGGCGGCCGCGCCGGGACGTCGCACGATGCGCATCTCCACGCTCACGGCAACGCCCTGGTTGCTCCAGGTGATGCGGCTGCCCTCGTCGAGATTCTCGTAGCTGCCTTCGGTCATCAGCCGCGTGAAGCCGTTGCTGCCCGGGGCGTTGAACACCTCCAGCGAACGGCCATCGCTGGTGACTGCGGTGATCTTCGCGCCCGGCACCGCGCCGACGTTGGGATACTGCATGGTCACCCACTGCGGCGGCGTGTTGCGGTAACGGAGCACCTGGCCATCGATCTCGATGGTGTATTCCACGGCACCGGTGGCCGGCGATGGCAGGATCTCGAAGATGGTGGTGTCCTGGTTCACCCCTGCCGCCGTGCCGCTGACCCAGTTGCCGTAGTTGGCCACCAGTTCACTGCGCAGGGTGATGCCATTGCCCGCCCACTTGCGGGCCTCCAGCAGGTTGCCGCGCTGGATCACCAGCGTACCCAGCGCCTCCTTGTTGAACGAAGCGATGGCACCGGTGTTGCCGAAGATGGCCGCCACGTCACCCGGCGCGGCGTCGACATCGGCATTGAGGTTGAACGGATACTGCTTGCCAACGCCATTGCTGAAGGGCGTGTGCACCTGTGCCGACCAGACACGGTTGATCTCGTTTTCGGTGGGCTGCACCAGTGCCGCGAAGGTCTGGGTCAGCGGACGCAGCAGCAGCGGACGGATCGCATCACGCTGTGCCTCGTCCAGCCCGGTGAGCACCTGTTCGTCTACCAGCGCCAGCGCGGCGCTGAGTTCGGACCCCTCGTTGCCCAGGGTGTCCTGCATCAGCTTGCGGGTACCCACGCCGGTCTGGCCTTGGTTCTTGATGCCGTTCAGGCGGCTGCGCAGCTTGCCCAGCTCGGCGAAATAGGCGTCGATCACCGGCGGCTGGTCCTGTCGCGGCAGGGTAAGGCGGGCCAGTCCATCGAAGGCCTTGCCCACCGGCCCCACCGGCAACTGCTGGGCGACGGCTTCCGGATCGCGGCGCAGGATGGTGCGCTGGAACCAGGCGACGAAACCTGCGCTCTTCTTCGTGCGCGCCTCGGCCATCGGATTGTCCCAGATGGTCTGCGTGTTGATCTCCTGGAGCAGCAGCCGCAGCGGCGAATTGCCGGCGTCTCCGATCCGGTTCATGCGTGCCACCGCCTGGTCGAAATCGCTGAACGCACTGATGCTCAGCCCGGCCACGAACTTGCGCCACTCCTGCGCGTATTCCTGCTTGTAAAGCGCCGCCAGTTCGCGGGCGATGTGCTCGGGGCTGCCCGACAGCGACAGGTCGCTCTGTTCGGAGGTGCCCAGCACCCAGTCGGTGGTGCTCAGCTGCGTGTTGGCCGCTTCACTGATGGCGTCCTTGACGAACTCCTCCCATGCCTGGCGGGTGAACGCGCCGGAAATCGCATAGCTGCCCGCCACAGTGTCATTGTTGCGCTCTTCGCCGATCAGGCTGTTGACCGTCACCGTGCCGAAGCGCGCGGCCGCCCGCGCCTTGATCTGCGCGAACACGCGCTGCATGGCCGGCTGACCCTTCATCACCTGGGTCAGCGCTTCGCGGCTGTCGTTGACCAGCGCCACTCTGGTCTGCACCTGCGGCCAGTCGCGGTCATTGGACTGCGCCACGTAATAGGTCATCAGCTTCTCGCCGGCGCGCAGCATTTCCTCGCGGCTCATCTGCCCGCGATTGGCGTCCAGCCAGGTGCGCCAGAACAGCGTGAGCTGCTGGGACAGATGCCCTGCCTCCACATACCGGCGGTTGCCCAGCATCAGGTAGGTCTTCAGCGCGTTGTAGGCATCGTTGGTGCTGGTGGGCGACGCATCCTGGTAGAGCACGTTGCTGCTGGCGGCCTTCTGGGTGGTCTGGCCCAGCTTGCCGCGCTGCGCAACCACATCGGCCAGGAACTTCTCCAGATTGCCCACGGCCGGGTCCAGCATCACCTGGCGCATGCCGTGGTAATACTCGGCCAGCAGCTTTTCACGGATCGCATCGCCCTGGTACAGGCCCAGGCGCGTGGTGATGCTGCCCTTGCGGCCATAGCGGTCCAGCTGCTCCAGGCGGTCCTGCAGCAGCAGCAGCGCGTCGATGCGCGATTTGAGATCCACCCGTCCGGACTGCACCTGCACGGCCTGCGCCAGGTCGCGGGCGGCATTGTTGGCCAGCTGGACATTGGTGGTGTACGACCAGGTCCACAGCCCCAGCGCCAGCGCCAGCACCGCGACCGAGCCGAAGAAGACGCCCATGCGCATGCGGTTCTGGTACGGGCTGGAATACTGCCGCACCAGCTGGCGATCAGCGAAGATGACCTTGTGGAACAGGTCCTTGAGGAAGAAGGCGGTGTGTCCAACCGGCGCCTGGTCGCCAGCGTTGCTGCCTTCCTGCAGCGCGAACTGACGCGACACCCGTTCCGAGGCGTGGTGCACCGAGTTGCCTTCCTGCAGCGCGCTGCTGAAGTAGAAGCCGCGGAACACCGGCTTGAACTGATACGGGTTTTCCTCGAACAGCGTGGCGATGAACGTGCGCAGCGCCGGCTTGATGCCCTGGAACTCCAGCGGCAGGGTCAGCAGGCCGGGCGAGACCTCGCGGCCTCGCTGCATCGCCATGTGCGCCAGGCTCATCTCCTTGATGCCTTCGGCGAGCTCGTCGAAATGCGCGTCGAAGTCGGCGAGCGCATCGCGCTGCGCACCGACGTCGAACGGCAGGGTGGCGCCCCACACGCTGTCGCGCTCGCCGGGGTCCAGGCTCTGGAAGAACTCGGTGAAACCGGCAATCAGATCGGCCTTGGTGAATACCACGTACACCGGTGCGAACACTTCCAGCCGCTCGGTGATCTCCTGCACGCGCTGGCGCAGGTTCTTCGCCAGTTCGATGGCGAACTCCGGCTTGCTGCCGGAAAGCTCGGCGATGCTGGCGGCGATGATGATGCCGTTGATCGGCGCACGCGGGCGGTTCTTCTTCAGCAGGCCGAGAAACGTCAGCCATTCCATTCGATCCTCGACGCTGACCGAATAACGCCCGGCGGTATCGAGCACGATGCCGTTGGTGGTGAAGTACCAGTCGCAGTTGCGCGTGCCGCCTATGCCCTGGATGACATTGCTGCGGTTGTCCTGGAAGGGAAACTGCAGGCCGGAATTGAGAATCGCCGTGCTCTTGCCGGCTGCCGGGTTGCCGATGATCACGTACCACGGCAGTTCGTAGAGCGCCGCCTTGCCCTTCAGCACGCCCATCCGCGAGGACTTGATCGCCTTGACCGCTTCCATCATGCGGCTGCGCAGCGCCTCGGTATCGGCGCGCTGTGCCGGCTGCGCGGCACTCACCGCCTGGTCGGCCTGGTCTTCCACCATGCGGTCGACCTTGCGTGCCGCGCGGTTGGCGAGGATGCGCCGCACCGCCCAGACCAGCAGCGCGACAACCAGCGCCACCGCCAGGGCGATGGCCACCCATACCGCGATCTCACGCAGCCCTTCGCTGCCGAAGTAGGAAACCGCACCCGCTGCGATCAGGCCGATGACCATCCATGCGCGGTAGTCGCTGAGGTAATACCGAAGATTGCTGAACATCACACAGGTTCCGTTTGAGCGGCAGCGGTGGCCCGGGCGTCGTCCGGGCCGCGTTGATCGGGTGGGAGGGAGTCAAGCACGGCAATCCAGCGTTTCTCCGCAGAGGCGACCGCCACGATCAGCGCGGCCGCGCCGCCCGACTGCAGATGACGCTGCGCCAGGGCCAGCTGGGCAAGCGGCTGCACCGCACCGACATTACCCGTGCGCGTGCCCAGTGCAAGATACTGGCGTGACAGGTCGATGTCCTGGCATATGCGCGAAGCAACGCCGCTGCCTTCAGCGGCAGCCTCCACGCGCATGTCCGCATCGGACAGCACGATGTCGATACGCGAGGCTTCGATGCTGCTGCGTTCGAGCGCCGTCTCCGCCAGCGCGCTGGTCAGCCTGCCACGCGAAGCGGCGTTTGCGCCGTCGGGAAGTGCGGCACGCTCGATGCCCTTGAGGAACCCGGAGCCTGCGCCAGCCCAGCCGAGCAGCACGCCGGCAGCGGCTTCGCCCGGCACGTTCCCTCCGGGCAGGCGTGCCGTACGCAGGCTGCCCAGCGATTCCAGGCGATCCAGGCGGGCCGCGCCGATGTCGGAATGACACGCCAGGGCCAGAAGCCAGGCTGGCCCCTGCCGCGGCGGTCCATCAACGCGGCGAAGCAGCCGCGACCATGCGGCATCGGCATCATCAACCGGCACCACGTCCACGGCGAAGCGACGCGCATCGATTCCCTGCTCGGCAGCACTCCGGCGCAGCCAGGCATCGCATGCCTCACGCAGGAACGCCGGCCAATCACCCGGCACCAGCAGTTCGATCGACAGCTGGCACGGCACCACCTCGTTCACGGTCTGCCGCCACCCCGCGATCACCCGCCCCTGGTCCGAAGCCAGCGCCGGAAGCGCCCGGGCGGCTTCCACCATGAGCTCCTCCACCACCGGCTCCAGCAGGCACAGCGCGCGCCTGGCATGCTCGGACTGCTCAGCCTCCAGCTCCGGCGGCAACGGCGCCAGCGTCTGCACCTCTTCGGCCATGGCCAGATAGATGGGCAGGCCGCTGCGGTCGCGGTGGGCGGGATGTGCCCGCAGGCGTGCGGTGGCGAGCGGTTCGGCCAACAGGCTTTCCGCGGTCAGGTCCAGTGGCAGGCGCACGCTGCTGGCAAGTACCGCAGCAGGCTGCTGGGCGGCATCAGGCTGGCCGCCGTCGGTCTCCGCTTCCGGTACCGCGGCGTCGGCGCCTGCGGATGCGCTGCGTGCCGCTGCGGCATCGCGGACACGCGCGGCGAAGCGGCGCAGTGCCCAGGCGCCACCAAAGAGTCCCGCAGGCAATAATCCCAGGTAAGCCAGGATGTCCCGCGCATTGGGGACCGTGCCGGCATGACGCCAGTAGCTGATCACGCCGCCCCAGGTGATTCCCAGAACGATGAGCATCGCCAGCGCACCCCGAAAAAACCCGACCATCCTGCGTCCTGTGCTTTGAATTACCCGTGCGACGTCACCGGATCAGCCGATCCCGGTGGCTCCCTGGCTGGAAACCAGCGTGCCGCCACAGGCGGTCCTGTCCCCCTGCCGCGCGACCGGCTGGCCGTCGATGACCACACTGTCATCGCCGCTGACGATCCGGGTGGCGCCGTGCCGGCTGCAGGTCACTGCATCGCCGATGCGGGCCACCGGCTTGCCGCCGACATCGGTGTCGGCCGAACCTGAGACCACGCGCCCCCCATGGTCCAGCGTGTCCCCTACCAAAATGAACGGTCGTGCCATGGGTCGTGCTCCTTGTCCCCGGTGATTCCGGTACATCCCTGGGTGGTGCGGCGCTGGCGACCAGCGCGACTAAGATACCAGCACTGGCCCCCGGGCATCACCCCCGGGCCAGCTCGGCGCGCTTGGCCGCCCGCGCGCTGCGACACGACGCGGCCAGTTCCACATGGACATAGTCCTTGATGCTGCGCCAGTTGCCGCCCCATTCCAGCCCGGCCTGGCTGGCCAGCTGGCCGTACAGCATGTAACCCTCACGCGTCCACGCATCCCCCATGTCCCATTGCAGCCTGCCATCACGCATCAGCGCCGCATCGATGGCCAGGCCATACTGGTGGCAGCTCTGCCAGGCCCCGGCACGGGTGGCCTTGCCTGCGGACATCAGCTCGGCCTGGCGTTGCGGGCTGCGATAGCCTTCCACCAGCACCATTTCATAGCCATGCTGGCGCCGCATCACCTCGAAGATGGCCAGCACGCGTTGCTGCAATCCGGCATCGATGCTGTCCCAGCGACGATCCGCATTGACCACCTCCGGGCGCGTGCGACGGATTTCTTCGGTGGTGAAGACCTCCGGCGGCGGAGGTGGCGGCGGTACCAGCCGTTCGCCACGCAGCAGCTGTGCCACCAGCGACGTGGATTCGGCCATGTCCTGGCCGCGGAAATCATCCAGCACGACCGTGCGGCGTGCGACGAGGATGGCCAGCGAAGGCAATACCACCAGCAGCACCGCGCCACCGATGATCCAGCGCTGGCGGTGCAGCGCGGCAAGCAGTCCGCCCATGTCGTCGCGGGCATCGGCAAGCGAAGCCACCCGGCGTTGCGCTGCACGATGGCGGCGTGCGCCGAGCCGGGCGTGGCGGTGCTCCAGGCGCCGTTCGCGCCAGGCCGCCACGCGCGCGCCGAGCCCTTCCCCCAGGGAAGGAAACAACAGCAGGCCACAGGCAATGGCGAAGACCACCACCACGGCGATCACAGCGATGACAAGCAGCACGCGTCCTCCCTGGAGTTGACGCACCCCCCTTAGCGACTAGAATGCGGGCGAACCGGGCCGCACATGATGTCGACCCCCGAACCAGGCTGGATGCACTTGAATAATGGCGGAATAAATCGTCCAAGTCTTCTCTCCGGCAAGGCGCCTGACAAGGCGGCCACCGCCGCTTCGGGGCGTATCCTGGCCGACATGGAAGGGCGCAAGCCCCAGGGCCGTGCTCGCGGCAACCGTGCGGCACCGCAGGCGCGCGCCGCCCCCGAAGGACGTCGCCCTACGCTGTTGATCGCTGGCGCCGGGGCGGTGATCGCGCTCATCATCCTGCTGCTGGTCTTTGCGCGCAGTGGCGATCACGACAACACCGTGAATCCTCGGCAGGGCACTGTTGCTGCGCCTTCCGACACCACCAGCCCCGCTGCTCCGGCGCAGGCGCCCGCTGCCGGCGCGGCGATGATCGTCGATGCCGGCGATGGCCGTGATACGCCTCCCACCGAGGGCATGGAAGGCCCGCTTGCTGCCGCCGAAGGCAGCGATGGCTCCGGCAGCGATGTCGCAGCAGCGTCTGCAGACAACGGCGCACCGCCGGTCCCGGCCACCGGTCCAGGCAGCGCAGCCCCGAAACGCGCTGCCGCCCGGCGGACCGCCCAGAGCAGCAGCAAGAGCAAGCCCGGCGAAGAAGATCTGCTCGGCACCCTGCTTGGCATCATCAAGGACGAGCCCAAGCACGAATCGATGGATTCGTTGATCGCCAAGATCCGTGCCGACGACCAGCGCAACGCCGAAAATGCCAGCGCTGCCTTCGACTCCATCGGCGGCAAGACCAGTTCCGGCACCTCCACGGCATCGAACATCCAGGCGCAGCTGCGCCGCTGCCCCAGTGCGGTGTCGCTGCAGGGCATCGAATGCCGGCGACGCATCTGCAAGGCACACACCGGCAAGGATCCGGCCTGCCCGGCCCAGTAGCCGGGTACATCGGCGGCAAACGCGGCAAGCGGGGCCGCGCTGGCGTCAGTCCACCAGCCGCAGCCGCAGTTCCTTCGGCAGCGCGAACACCATGGATTCGGGCTCGCCATCCAGTTCGCCGATGCCGTTCGCACCCAGCTCGCGCAGGCGCGCCAGCACGCCATCCACCAGCACCTGCGGCGCCGATGCGCCCGCGGTGACACCGATATGCTGCTTGCCTTCCACCCAGCGCGGATCGATCTCGTGCGCGCCGTCGATCAGGTAGCTCTCCACGCCTTCGCGGCGGGCCAGCTCGCTCAGGCGGTTGGAATTGGAGCTGTTCGGTGAGCCCACCACCAGCACCAGGTCGCAGCGCCTGGCCAGGTCGCGCACGGCGTCCTGGCGGTTCTGGGTGGCGTAGCAGATGTCATCGTTCTTCGGTCCCTGCATGGCCGGAAACCTGGCGCGCAGGGCTTCGATGATGCCGCGGGTATCGTCCACCGACAGCGTGGTCTGCGTGGTGTAGGCGAAGTTTTCCGGCTGGTCCAGCTGCAGCGTTGCCACCTGCTCCACGTCTTCCACCAGGTAGATGCTGCCGGTGCCGGCTTCCTGGTTCCACTGGCCCATGGTGCCCTCCACTTCCGGGTGCCCGGCGTGGCCGATCAGGACCACGTCACGGCCGGCGCGGCAGTGGCGCGCTACTTCGAAGTGCACCTTGGTCACCAGCGGGCAGGTGGCATCGAACACTTTCAGGCCACGGCGGTCGGCCTCGGCACGCACCGCCTGCGACACGCCATGCGCGCTGAAGATCACCGTGTTGTTGTCCGGCACTTCATCCAGTTCCTCGACGAAGATGGCGCCACGGTTCTTCAGGTCATCGACCACGAAACGGTTGTGCACCACCTCGTGGCGCACGTAGATGGGCGCCCCGAGCGTTTCGATCGCACGCTTGACGATCTCGATCGCACGATCGACACCGGCACAGAATCCACGCGGGTTGGCAAGCAGCACATCCATCTTCAGGGTCTCCCGGCACTGGCCGGCATTGGCGGAAACAAGGCGTTACGGACTCGCATTATCCGCTTTTCCAGCTGATTTTCCGTCGAACAGACCGAATACCGCGATGCCGATGGCGCCCACCACGATCGCCGCGTCGGCCACGTTGAACGACGGCCAGTAATGGTCACCGACATACCACTGGATGAAATCCACCACGTGGCCATGCACCTGGCGGTCGATCACGTTGCCGATGGCCCCGCCGATCACCAGCGCATACGGCAGCGCGCTGCGCCAGTTGCCGCGCGCGGTGCCGCGCAGCCACCAGGCCATCAGGGCACTGATGGCCACCGCCAGCACGGTGAAGAAGTACTTCTGCCAGCCACCGGCATCGCTGAGGAAGCTGAATGCCGCTCCCGTGTTGTAGGTGCGGTACCAGTTCCAGAAACCCTCGATGACCGGCACCGGCTGGAATTCGGGCAGGCTGGACAGCACCCAGGCCTTGCTCCACTGGTCCAGGCCGATGATGGCCGCCGACAGCAGCAGCCACACCAGCGCGTTCGGGCGCGGACGCGGGGCGGCCATCAGAACCACCTCCGGTCTTCGCCGGCGCCGTCGATGTTGTCGGCGCAGCGTCCGCAGATCTCCGGATGCGCGGCCACGCTGCCCACGTCACTGCGGAAATGCCAGCAGCGCACGCACTTGGTCTTGCTGGTGGGCTGCGCGCTGACGAACACCTCGTCGGTGGTGGCCGGACGCACCTGCACATCGCCGCTGATCAGCAGGAAGCGCAGCTCTTCGGCCAGCGGCTGCCAGCGCGCGGCCTGTTCTTCGCTCGCCGCCACGGTGATTTCCGCTTCCAGCGCCGCGCCGATGGCACCGTTGGCGCGCATCGGCTCCAGCACCTTGGACACCTGCTCGCGCAGGGCCAGCAGCTGGTCGAAATCGGCGGCGGACAGCTCGGCATCGGCCGGCAGCGGCGCCAGACCGCCATACCAGGTGTCGAACAACACATGCCCGGCACGCTCGCCCGGCAGGTAGCACCACAACTCATCGGCGGTGAAGGTCAGAATCGGCGCGATCCAGCGCGTGAACGCTTCCGCGATGTGGTACATCGCGCTCTGCGCCGAACGACGGCCGCGCGAATCGGCCTGCATGGTGTACAGGCGATCCTTGGTCACATCCAGGTACAACGAGCCCAGGTCCACGCTGCAGAAGTTCAGCAGCAGCTGGACGATCTCGGCCATGTCGTAGCGCTCGTAGGCCGCCTTGATTTTTTCCTGCAGCTCGAACGCGCGGTGCACGATCCAGCGGTCCAGGGCCACCATGTCGTTGAGCGGACGCAGGTGCACGGCCGGATCGAAACCATCCAGATTGGCGAGCAGGAAGCGCGCGGTATTGCGCAGGCGACGGTAGGCGTCGGCGTTGCGCTTGAGGATCTCCTGCGACAGCGACATCTCGTTGCTGTAATCGGCCGAGGCGATCCACAGGCGCAGGATGTCCGCGCCGAGGGTCTTCATGATGTCCTGCGGCTCGATGCCGTTGCCGAGCGACTTGGACATCTTGCGGCCATGCTCGTCCACGGTGAAACCGTGGGTGAGGCACTGCTTGTACGGGGCATGGCGGTCGATCGCCACGCCGGTCAGCAGCGAGGACTGGAACCAGCCGCGATGCTGGTCGGAACCTTCCAGGTACAGATCGGCGGGCTTGCCGAAGCCGCGCGCCAGCAGCACGCCTTCATGGGTGACACCGGAATCGAACCAGACATCCAGGATGTCGGTGACCTTTTCGTAGTCGCCGGCGTCCTCGCCCAGCAGTTCGGCGGCATCCAGCGAATACCACACGTCGATGCCTTCGGCCTGCACGCGGTCGGCCACGGCCTGCATCAGCTCCACGCTGCGCGGGTGGGGTTCACCGGTGATGCGGTGGGTGAACAGCGCGATCGGCACGCCCCAGGTGCGCTGGCGGCTGATGCACCAGTCCGGGCGGCCATCCACCATGCTCTGGATGCGCGCCTTGCCCCAGGCCGGGAACCAGCCCACCTGGTCGATGGCGGCCAGCGCATCGCTGCGCAGGTTCGCCTTGTCCATGGAAATGAACCACTGCGGCGTGGCGCGGAACACCACCGGCTTCTTGTGCCGCCAGCAGTGCGGGTAGCTGTGGGTGATCTCCACGAAATGCAGCAGCGCGCCGGAGGCACGCAGCACGTCCACGATCAGCGGTTGCGCCTTCCACAGGTGCACGCCGGCCAGCACGACATCGCCGGCCGGAGGCGTGGACGACAGGTAGACGCCGCCGCCGTCCACCGGATTGATCTCACCGGCGTGGTAACGCTCGATCAGGCCGTATTTCTGGCATACCGCGTAATCCTCCTGGCCGTGGCCGGGCGCGGTATGCACCGCACCGGTACCGTCCTCGTCGGACACGTGCTCACCGTTGAGCAGCGGGATGTCGCGCTGCGGATAGAACGGATGCGCCAGCAGCAGGTTTTCCAGCGCGGCGCCGGAGGCCTGGCCATGGCTGACCACGTCGGCCACGCCATACCGTGCCAGCGCGCGGGCGGCCAGGCGGGTGGCCAGCACCAGCCAGCGGCGTGCACCGTTGTGCGCCGGCCCTTCCACCAGCGCGTATTCGATGTCCGCGCCCAGCGATACCGCCAGCGATGCCGGCAGCGTCCAGGGCGTGGTGGTCCAGATCGGCACCGCCACCTCCACGCCCTCGGGCAGCTCCACGCCGAAACGCGCGGCCAGCGCCCGGCCATCGCGGGCGCTGTACGCCACATCGATCGCCGGAGAGACCTTGTCCTGGTATTCGATCTCCGCCTCGGCCAATGCCGAGCCGCAGTCGAAGCACCAGTGCACCGGCTTGGCGCCGCGCACCACGTGGCCGTTGGCGAAGATCTTGGACAGCGCGCGGATCTCGTTGGCTTCGAATTCGAAGCTCAGCGTCTTGTACGGATTGTCCCAGTCGCCGGTCACGCCCAGGCGCTTGAAATCGGTGCGCTGCAGGTCGATCTGCTCTTCGGCGAATTCACGGCACTTCTGCCGGAAGGCGCCCGCGTCCAGCTTGGTACCGACCTTGCCGAACTTCTTTTCCACCGCGATCTCGATCGGCAGGCCGTGGCAGTCCCAGCCCGGCACGTAAGGCGCATCGAAGCCGGCCAGGTAGCGCGACTTGACGATGATGTCCTTGAGGATCTTGTTGACCGCATGGCCCAGGTGGATGCGGCCGTTGGCATACGGCGGGCCGTCATGCAGCACGAACAGCGGGCGGCCGGCGGCATTTTCGCGCAGCCGCGCGTAGAGCCCCTGCTCTTCCCAGCGCGCCAGGATGCCCGGTTCGCGCTTGGGCAGGTCGCCGCGCATGGGGAAATCGGTGGCCGGCAGATGAAGGGTGGCTTTGTAGTCCTGGCTCACGCAGTGGCTCGCAATCTATGTTCGGAAAGGATGGCGCGCGCCTGTCCGGCGTCGCGGTGCATCTGGTCGGTCAGTGCCGCCAGATCGTTGTATTTCTCTTCGTCGCGCAGCTTGGCCACGAACTCGACTTCGATGTGCCGACCGTACAGGTCGCCCTGGAAATCGAACAGATGGGCTTCCAGCAGCGGCTCCACGCCGTCCACCGTCGGCCGGGTGCCGAAGCTGGACACCGACGGCCACGGTTGGTCGAACACGCCGTGCACCCAGGTGGCATAGATGCCCGACAGCGCCGGCGTCTTCGGAAAACGCAGGTTGGCGGTCGGGAAACCCAGCGTGCGGCCCAGCTGCTTGCCGCGCACCACCCTGCCGCTGATCGAATACGGGCGGCCCAGCAGGTCGGCGGCCTGCGCGAATTCGCCGGCAACCAGCAGCTGACGGATGCGCGTGCTGGAAATGCGCTCGCCGTGCAGGTCCACCGCGTCTATCTCGTTGGCCTCGAAGCCCAGCTCGGCACCCATCTGCCGCAGCAGCTCCAGGTTGCCGCGACGACGGTTGCCGAAATGGAACTGCGGGCCTATCCAGACCTCGCGTGCGGAAAGCCGGTGCACCAGCAGGCGATGCACGAAATCCTCGGCCTGCATGGCCGCCATGGCCGCATCGAAGCGCAGCAGGCCGACGGCATCCACGCCCAGCCCGCGCAGGATGTCCACCTTGCTGCGCGCCAGCGTCAGCCGCGGCGGCGGCGTGCCCTGGGCGAAGAACTCGCGCGGCAGCGGCTCGAAGGCCACCACCACGGCCGCCACGCCCAGCGCGCGGGCACGGGCGACGGCGTGGCGCACCAGCGCCCGGTGGCCCAGGTGCAGGCCGTCGAAGGCACCAATGCAGACCACGCTGCCGTGCGGGAACAACACTCCGCCTTCAACGTTTCGGAACACCCTGCTCATCCACTCCGCTCGCGGCGCGCAAAGGCCGCTGCTTCAACCATGTGACCTTGAAGTATAGCCGCCATGACCCGCTATCAATGCCCGCGCAGGTCGCGCAGGCGCAGGCCAAGGGCGATCTGCACGATCAGGTAGGTCGCCCCCCCGGCACCCACCAGCAGGGCCAGCGCAGCCACCCGCTCCCAGGTACCCATCGGCGTGAATGCCGGCAGCCAGTGCAGCAGGCCCAGCAGCACCGCCACCATCGCCGCGCACGAAAGCACCAGCCGCAGCAGATAGCGGCCCCAGCCCGGACGACGCTGGTAGACATCGGTGCGGCCCAGCCAGTACCAGAGCAGCCCGAGGTTCAGGTAACTGGACAAGGCACTGGCGATGCCCAGCGCCAGGTGCAGGCCCGGCTGCTGGCCCAGCGCCTGCATCACGCCCTGCGCCTTCAGCGCCTCCGGCACCATCAGCTGGTACAGCACCGCCAGCAGCGCGAAGTTGAACACCATGTTGGCCACCAGCGCCGCGATGCCCGCGCGCACCGGCGTGCGCGTGTCCTGGCGGGCGTAGAACGCCGGCAGCACGACCTTCAACAGCGCGAAGGCGGGCAGGCCGAAGCTCAAGCCATACACCGCCAGTGCGGTCATGCGGGTATCGAAGGCGCTGAACTGGCCATGCTGGAACAAGGTGGCGATCAGCGGCTCGGCCAGCAGCAGCAGCCCGAACATGGCCGGCACCGAAATCAGCAGCGTGGTGCGCAGGCCCCAGTCCAGGGCGTTGGAGAAGCCCTCGCGGTCGGTGCCGACATGGTGGCGGGCCAGTGCCGGCAGGATGACCGTGCCCAGCGCCACGCCGAACACCCCCAGCGGCAGCTCCAGGAAACGATCGGCCAGCGACAGCCACGACTGCGAACCATCGGTGAGCTTTGCGGCGATGACCGTGTCCAGCAGCAGGTTGATCTGCGCCACCGACGAGCCGAACAGGGTCGGCACCATCAGCGTCATTACCTTGCGCACGCCCGGATGGTTCCAGCCCCAGCGCGGCAGCGTGAGCAGGTCGATGCCCTTCAGCGAAGGCAGCTGGAACACCAGCTGCAGCACGCCGGCCGCCAGTACCGCCCAGCCCAGCGCCAGGATCTGCGTTTCCGGGGTTCCGCCCAGCCGCGGTGCCAGCCACAGCGCACCGGCGATCATGCACAGGTTGAGGATGACCGGCGTCAGCGCGGGCATGGCGAACCGCTGGAAACTGTTCAGGGCGCCGCCGGCCAGTGCGGTCAGCGAGACGAACAGCAGGAACGGGAAGGTCAGCCGGAACAGGTCCACCAGCAGGCCCTGCTTGGCCGGATCGGTCTCGGCGCCGCTGGCGAACACGCTGGCCAGCTGCGGGGCGAAGATCAGCGCCAGTGCGGTCACCAGCATCAGCACGCCGCCCAGGGTGCCGGCCACGCGCGCGGTCAGTTCACGCAGCTCCTGGTGGCTGCGGGTTTCTTTCACCTCGGTGAACACCGGCACGAATGCAGTGGCGAATGAGCCTTCGGCGAACAGCCGGCGCAGGAAATTCGGTACCCTGAAGGCGACCCAGAAGGCGTCGGTGACGGCGTTGGTTCCGAACGTGGTGGTGATGACCTGGTCCCGGACCAGCCCGAGCACCCGCGAGACCATGGTCATGCTGCTGAACGACAGCAGGCCCCGCAACATCCTGGGTGAACTCACTCA
>JAFAFF010000162.1 GCA_023423605.1 Pseudomonadota bacterium | reverse complement strand
GCTCGCCACGCTCGGGCTTGTCGCCCTTCTCGTCCTTGCTCTTCATGATCAGCGACTGCTCGGTGTCGGCCTCGTCACGCTTGATGACCAGGTTGCGCAGCACGGCGTCGTTGAAGCGGAAGCTTTCCACCAGCTCGCTCAGCACGGCCTGGTCCACTTCGATGTTCAGCATGACGTAGTGGGCCTTCACCAGGTTCTGGATCGGGTACGCCAGCTGGCGGCGGCCCCAGTCTTCCAGACGGTGGATGGTGCCGTTGCCGTTCTCGACCAGCGCCTTGTAGCGCTCGATCATGGCCGGGACCTGCTCGCTCTGGTCCGGATGGACCAGGAACACGATTTCGTAATGACGACTCATGTTTTATCTACCTTTCGGATGTGGCCTTGGAGGCCGGACAGCCCCCCGCGGTTATGGCGGCGGTGGGGCAAGGGTTCCTGCACGGAGCGCAGGAAGCCGGCGATTATGCCCTGACCTGCAGGTCCCAGGCAAGTCAGCGGCAGCGCTGGCCTGTGGCCGGGCGGAGATGCGCGGAATGCGCCCGCACCAGCCCGGGCTGCGCAACACAGCATTCACTCGCCGGAAAGCCCGCCCCATATGCGTTGCTGCACTGCAGCAGTACAATCGGCAATCGTTTCCACGCCCCGGAATTCCGTGACCTCCTCCCCAGCCCCGGCCACCCGCACCTCCCTCGCCAGCGCCCTGACCCCACGCCAGCGCACGCTCATCCTGCTGGCCCTGTCGCTGGGCGGCTTCGCCATCGGCA
Organism: Pseudomonadota bacterium; assembly: GCA_023423605.1. Taxonomy (GTDB): domain Bacteria; phylum Pseudomonadota; class Gammaproteobacteria; order Xanthomonadales; family Xanthomonadaceae; genus Stenotrophomonas. Next base: position 2,409 of record JAFAFF010000162.1, on the reverse strand, counting down.
CCAGCGAGTTCGCCAGCATGGGGCTGATGCTGGACATCAGCCGTGGGCTGTCCATCAGCGAGGCGCAGGTGGGCCATCTGATAAGTGCCTACGCCATCGGGGTGGTGGTCGGCGCGCCGCTGCTGGCGTTCGCCGGCGCGGGGATCACCCGCCGCACCCTGCTGCTGGGGCTCATGGGCTTCTATGCGGCCGGCAACCTGGCCAGCGCGCTGGCACCGAACTACGCCACCATGCTGCTGGCGCGCTTCGTCGCCGGCCTGCCGCATGGCGCCTACTTCGGCGTGGCCATGCTGGTGGCAGCGTCCATCAGCCCGCCGGCGCAACGTGGCGCGGCGGTGTCCAGGGTGCTGCTCGGGCTGTCCATCGCGATCCTGGTCGGCAACCCGCTGACCACCTGGCTGGGCCAGATGTTCACCTGGCGCACCGCATTCGGGCTGGTCACGCTACTAGCGCTGGCGACCGTGGTGATGGTGGCCCGGCACCTGCTGCCCGACCCCAACGAGGTCCGCACCAGCCCGATGCGCGAGCTGCGGGCCTTCAACCGCCCCCAGGTATGGCTGGCGCTGGCGATCGGCGCGATCGGTTTCGCGGGCATGTTCTGCGTGTTCACCTACCTCGCCCCGACCCTGGTGAATGTCACCGGTGTACCGGAGCGCTGGATGCCGGCGGCAGTCGGCCTGTTCGGGGTGGGCGCCATCATCGGCAACATGATGGGCGGCTGGCTGGTCGACCGCCTGCAGTTCCGCGCCGCCGGCGTGCTGCTGGCGTGGTCGGCACTGGTCCTGCTGCTGTTCCCGCTGGCCGCACATTCGGCCTGGGCGGTGGTGCCGGCGATCATCGCGGTGGGCACCATGGGCGCCCTGGCCACCATCCTGCAGACCCGCCTGATGGATGCGGCCGGCGAAGCACAGACCCTGGCCGCCGCCTCCAATCATGCGGCCTTCAACACCGCCAACGCGCTCGGTCCATGGCTGGGTGGCATGGCCATCGGCGCGGGCTTCGGGCATGCCTCCACCGGCTACGTCGGCGCCGCCACGGCAGTCCTCGGCCTGTTGCTGTGGGGTCTTTCGGTCGCCCTGGAACGCCGCCGCGGCATGGGCCCGGTGGCCGTGGAGTGCCGCTGAACAGCAGGCTGTTCAATGCCGCCGGTCGCTGCCCGGCACGCTCCTGAATCCTTGACCCTGCGGCGGTCGCCGGCCAGCGGCCGGCACACAGGGTCAACGATGGCTTTCGTCGGTGGTGAAGCTCTCGCCGCAGCCACATTCGGCCGATGCGTTGGGATTCTTGAACGTGAACGTCTCGCTCAGGCCATGTTTGCCGAAGTCGATCACCGTGCCATCCACAAGCGGCAGGCTCTGCGCGTCCACGTAGATGCGCACCCCGCCCTGTTCGAACACGCTGTCGCCTTCGCGCTCTTCACGCGCCAGGTCGGTGACATGCCCCCAGCCGGAACATCCCGTCCGGGTCACGCCGAAGCGCAGGCCCAGCGCACCCGGGGTCTGGGCGACGAAACGCTGTACGCGCTCGAAGGCGATGGGGGTCAGGCTGACGGCCATGATGATGCTCCACGAAGATACAGGACAATTATAAAGGCGACCGGCCCGGCAGAAATGCCTCGCAAGCAGAACGCTGCAACCGGTAAACTTCCGAATTCACAGATCGAGTCGATCAGCAGAGGATTCAAGTCATGACGGTGGTCAGCGTTGAACATGCGCTTGCCGGGAAAATCCCGGAAGGCGGCGAAGTCACGGTACGCGGCTGGGTGCGCACGGTACGTGGTTCGGCGAATCTGGCCTTCATCAACGTGACCGACGGTTCCTGCTTCGCCCCCATCCAGGTGGTGGCCGCCGATTCGCTCGGCAATTTCGACGAGGTCAAGCGCCTCAGCAGCGGCTGCTCGCTGATTGCCCGCGGCACCCTGGTGAAATCGCAGGGCAAGGGCCAGTCCTACGAGATCCAGGCCAGCAGCGTGGAGGTGGTCGGCTGGGTGGAAGATCCGCTCACCTACCCCATCCAGCCCAAGCCGATGTCGCCGGAGTTCCTGCGCGAAGTGGCGCACCTGCGCCCGCGCACCAACCTGTTCGGCGCGGTCACCCGCATCCGCAACTGCCTGGCCCAGGCCGTGCACCGCTTCTTCCATGAAAACGGCTTCAACTGGATCAGCACGCCGATCATCACCACATCCGATGCCGAAGGCGCCGGGCAGATGTTCCGCGTGTCCACCCTGGACATGGTCAACCTGCCCCGCAACAGCAAGGGCGAGGTGGATTTCAGCCGCGATTTCTTCGGCAAGGAAACCTTCCTGACCGTGTCCGGCCAGCTCAACGTGGAGGCCTACTGCCTGGCGCTGAGCAAGGTCTACACCTTCGGGCCGACCTTCCGCGCCGAGAATTCCAACACCACCCGCCA
>JAFAFF010000146.1 GCA_023423605.1 Pseudomonadota bacterium | reverse complement strand
CAGCGGGGCAGAGCCCCGCTCTACACGCGACCCTCCAGCGGGGCAGAGCCCCGCTCTACGCAACCGGCGGGGTCATTGCCGCTGCCGGCGGGCTGCGAAATCGTCCAGCAGTTCCCATGACTTCAGCCCGCGCGCGCCGAGGTGATGCGCCAGCACCGCGCGCATCGGCAAGCGCATGCTGGCCAGGTCGTCCGCTGGCGGCTCCTGGTCGTCCGCCAGTGCCAGCAGCGCGGCGCCCGTCACGGTGCCGCGGCGGCCCTGCCCGGCACGTTCGGACAGCAGCCGTCGTGGCCCTTCCAGCGGATCGAGCTCATAGCGCGCAGCGGGATCCACCGGCATGCCATCGCCGGCCGTGGCCAGATCGAAACCGAAACCCAGCGCCTCCAGCAGGCCAAGTTCGAAGCGGCGCAGGCTCCACGCCAGCGGCAGCCCCAGCGCCAGCCGCGCCCGCACTTCGCCGTAGGCGCGATACAGGTCCGGCACCGGGTCGTGCCGCGGCGCCAGCCGCATCACCAGTTCATTGACGTAGAAGCCGGCCAGCATGTCCTGCCCGGCCAGCCGCGGCGCCGCATCCAGCGCTTCGGCCGCGCGCAGCTGCGCCAGCTCACCGCGCTGCACGGCATCGAAACGGATCCACTGCAGCGGCTGCAGGGCCGCGCGCAGCACCTGCCCCTTGCCGCTGGCGACACCGCGCGCCAGCAGGCCCATGCGACCGTGCGAGGCGCTCAGCACTTCCACCAGCAGGCTGGTTTCGCGATACGCGCGCGCATGCAGGACAAAGCCCGGTTCGGCATCGATGCGCATCGCGTCGGCCCGCAGGCTCAGTCGTAGCCGAAGGCCTTCAGCGCGGCCTCGTCATCGGACCAGCCTTCGCGCACCCGCACCCAGGTTTCCAGGAAGACCTTGGCACCGAACAGCCGCTCCATCTGCAGGCGCGATTTGGCACCGATCTCCTTGAGGCGGATACCGCCCTTGCCGATCACGATCGCCTTCTGGCCCTCGCGCTCCACCCAGATCACCGCACCGATGCGCAGCAGGTTGCCATCTTCGGTGAACCGTTCGATCTCCACCGTGGTGGCATACGGCAGTTCCTCGCCCAGCTGGCGCATCAGCTGCTCGCGCACCAGTTCGCCGGCCAGGAAACGCTGGCTGCGGTCGGTGATCTCGTCTTCGCCGAACATCGGCGGCGCTTCCGGCAGCAGGGCCAGCAGGTCGCGCACCAGCGCTTCCAGGCCGTTGCGCTTCTGCGCCGAAATGGGATGCACGGCGGCAAACTCGCGGCCTTTGGTCACCTGCTGCAGGAACGGCAGCAACGCGGCCTTTTCCTTCAGGCGATCCACCTTGTTGACCACCAGCACCACCGGAATGCCGGCGTCGCGCAGCACGTTGAACGCCAGCGCATCCTCCTCATCCCAGCGGCCGGCCTCGATCACCAGCATGCCGGCGTCCACTCCTTCCAGCGAGCCACGCGCGGCACGGTTCATCACCCGGTTCATGGCGCGCTTCTGCACCTTGTGCAGGCCGGGCGTATCCACCAGCACCAATTGGCCTTCGGGAAAGGTGGCAATGCCGAGCAGGCGATGGCGGGTGGTCTGCGGCCGGTTCGACACGATGCTGACCTTCGCCCCCACCAGCGCATTGGTCAGGGTCGATTTGCCAACGTTGGGCCGGCCGATGACGGCTACGCTGCCGCAATGATGGGGCATCTGTTCGCTCACTTTGAATCCACCAGTAGTTCGAGTGCGGCCGCGGCCGCCTGTTGTTCGGCCAGCCGTCGCGAGGCGCCTTCGCCCTCGGTGCCTGCGGCCGGTTCGGTCAGGTTGCAGCGTACCCGGAAGATCTTGGCGTGGTCGTCACCCGACTCTGACACCAGTTCGTACTGCGGCAGGGGGCGTTGCCGGCCCTGCAGCCATTCCTGCAACCGCGTCTTGGGGTCCTTCTCCGGCCGTCCGGTGGCCGGCAGCGTGGCCATCGACGCCTCGAACCAGGGCAGCACCACCGCGCGGCAGGCGTCGAAGCCGGCATCCAGGTAGATCGCCGCCACCACCGCCTCGAAGGTATCGGCGAGGATGGAATCGCGGCGGTGGCCGCCGGTCTTCATCTCGCCGGCCCCCAGGGTGATCCGCTCGCCCAGTTGCAGCTCGCGTGCGATCGTCGCCAGCGCCGCTTCGCGTACCAGTTCGGCGCGGGCACGGGTCAACGCGCCCTCGTCGGCTTTCGGCCAGCGCTGGTACAGCGCCTGCGCCACCAGCATGTTGACGATGCTGTCGCCGAGGAATTCCAGCCGCTCGTTGTGCGGCGCACCGGCGGAACGATGCGTCAGGGCCTGCGCAAGCAGGCCCGGGTCGGAAAAGGGGTGGCCGATGCGGTCACCGCGTTGGAAAGGTTTATTCGGCACCGCTACGGGTCAGGTCCTGGGTCGAGTCGAATTTGCCGACCACGTCGAGGTTGCCGACCAGCGGGCGGCGCACTTCATAGTTCACGCGCAGGGTCCAGCCATTGTCCCTGCGGTCGAACTTCACGTTGGACGGCTTCACGTTCTCGGAATAGTTGATGTAAAGGCGCTTGAAGAACAGCGTCTGGATGTTGGCCGGCTGCATGCTGCCGATGCCGGGCTCCTTCGCCAGGCTCTTCATCGCCGAACGCACGGCGTAATACTCCTGGTACATCGGGAACAGCTTCATGCCGATGTACAGGAAGAAACCGACCACGATCAGGACCACCAGGAAGGAGGTCAAGGTCATGCCGCGCTGCGTGCCCATCTGCTTCATTGCGTTCTCCCCAGATACGCGTTGGTGTTCACTTCACGCCCGAGCCGATCCGCGACGGTTCGAAACCGTCCTTGCAGAACCAGCCGGAGCAGTTGAGCCAGATCAGGAAGGCCTTGCCGCGCAGGTTCTGCTCCGGCAGCAGGCCCCAGAAACGGCCATCGTCGCTGTTGTCGCGGTTGTCGCCCATCACCAGGTACTGGCCCGCCGGAACGGTCCACTCGCCCTGCCCGGCAGGATACGCCGTCTCCAGCACGGTGTGGGTGCGTCCCGGCAGTTCCTCCACCAGCAGGCTGGTGCCCTCGCCCTGGCCGCGATGACCCGCGTAGATGCCCTTGTCCTGGTATTTCACCGGTTCGCCGTTGAGGGTCAGCGCGTTGCCTTCGAAGGCGACATGGTCGCCGGGCACGCCGATCACCCGCTTGATGAAGTTCTCGCCCTTGGCCGGGTCCTGGTCGTTGTGGCCCGGGAAGTGGAACACCACCACGTCGCCACGCGCAGGCTCGCCCAGCGGCACGACCTTGGTGTTGGTCAGCGGCAGGCGCAGGCCATAGGCGAACTTGTTGACCAGGATGAAATCGCCGATCAGCAGGTTGGGCATCATCGAACTGGACGGGATCTTGTACGGCTCGGCGATGAAACTGCGCACCACCAGCACGATGGCCAGCACCGGGAAGAACGCCCGCGAGTAATCCACCAGCGCCGGTTCGCTGTCCAGCAGGCCGGCACGACGCGCACGGCGGCGGGCGAAATACAGCTTGTCGGCGAGCAGGATCAGGCCGGAGGCCAGGGTCAGTGCGACCAGGAGGAACTCAAACAGTTTCATTCAGGGTCCTTTGCAGGAAATCAGGGCGAACCGGCCCGCTAGTGGGCCGACTCTACCTTTACTTGTTGTCCATCTGCAGCACAGCGAGGAAGGCTTCCTGTGGAATTTCCACGCGGCCGACCTGCTTCATGCGCTTCTTGCCTTCCTTCTGCTTCTCCAGCAGCTTCTTCTTGCGCGACACGTCGCCGCCGTAGCACTTGGCCAACACGTTCTTGCGCATGGCTTTCACGGTGGTACGGGCAATCACCTGCGAGCCGATCGCGGCCTGGATGGCGACGTCAAACATCTGCCGGGGAATCAGGTCCTTCATCTTCTCGCACAGCTCGCGGCCACGGCGATCGGAGTGCGAACGGTGGACGATAAGCGACAGCGCATCGACCTTGTCGCCGTTGATCAGCACGTCCACGCGCACGAACGGGCCGGCATCGAAACGCACGAAGTGGTAGTCCAGCGACGCATAGCCGCGGCTCACCGATTTCAGCTTGTCGAAGAAATCCAGCACCACCTCGGCCATCGGCAGCTCGTAGCTGATCTGCACCTGGCTGCCCAGGTAGTTGATGCCGAGCTGGCTGCCGCGCTTTTCCTCGCACAGCTTGATGATGTTGCCGATGTATTCCTCGGGAGTGAGGATGTTGGCGCGGATGATCGGCTCGCGGACCTCGGTCACCTGGTTCACCGGCGGCAGCTTGGCCGGGTTGTCCATGTTGACCACGGTACCGTCGGTCTTGAGGACTTCGTAGACCACCGTGGGCGCGGTGCTGATCAGGTCCAGGTTGTACTCGCGTTCCAGCCGCTCCTGCACGATCTCCATGTGCAGCATGCCGAGGAAGCCGCAGCGGAAGCCGAAGCCCATCGCCTCGGAGCTTTCCGGCTCGAAGCGCAGCGCGGCGTCGTTCAGGCGCAGCTTGTCCAGCGCTTCGCGCAGGTCCGGGTAATCCTCGGCATCCACCGGGAACAGGCCGGCGAACACGCGCGGCTGCATTTCCTGGAAGCCCGGCAGCGGCTTCGGTGCCGGATCGGCGGCCAGGGTCAGGGTGTCGCCCACCGGCGCACCGTGCACGT
>JAFAFF010000311.1 GCA_023423605.1 Pseudomonadota bacterium | reverse complement strand
TCGCTGATCCTGGCCAAGCTGCTGGCCGACAACCGCGACGGCACGCTGAGCGCGGAGCAGGTGAAATACGCGCAGGCCATCCTGTCTTCCAACAACGACCTGCTGGCGCTTATCAACGACATCCTGGACCTGGCGCGCATCGAGGCCGGCCATGTGGAGCTGAGCGACGAAGTGGTGGTGGTGGAAGGCGCATTGCAGCGGCTGCGCGAGACGTTCCAGCCGCTGGCGCGCGAAAAGGGCCTGTCGCTGGAGATCACCGCCGAGGCCGGCGCGCCGAGCCAGTTCACCGCCGATTCCCAGCGCCTGCAGCAGATATTGAAGAACCTGCTGGCGAACGCGGTGAAGTTCACCGAACACGGTTCGGTGACCCTGCAGGTGCAGGCGGCCGGCCGCGATCGCGTGCGTTTCGTGGTGCACGACAGCGGCATCGGCATTGCCAGCGAGCAGCTGGAGGCGATCTTCGAGGCGTTCCGGCAGGCCGATGGCAGCACCCGGCGGCGCTATGGCGGCACCGGGCTGGGGCTGTCGATCTCGCGCGACCTGGCCACCCGCATGGGCGGCGACATCCGCGTGGAAAGCGAACTGGGCAAGGGCAGCACTTTCATCCTGGAGCTGCCGCTGAGCGGTGCGCCGGAGCAGGTGGATATGCCATCGCCACTCGGCAACGCGCATGCGCCCGCCGCTGCACGTTCCAGCGCGACTGCTGCGGCACGGCCGGCGACCGCTGCGGCCGCTGCAGCCGCACCTGCCGCCTCGCCTGCACCGGTTGCCCGTCGCACGGTCACCAGCACCCGCGCCGAGCGCCTGATCCTGGTGGTGGAGGACGATCCAAGCTTTGCCGAGGCACTGGTGGCGCTGGCCACAGAGCTGGATTTCGATTGCGTCGTGGCCACTACCGCCGAGGAAGCGCTGGACATGGCGCGCGAACTGCGACCAAGCGGCGTGCTGCTGGACCTGGGCCTGCCGGATGTGTCCGGCCTGAGCGTGCTGGAACGCCTGAAGCGCGACCCGCAGACGCGGCATATTCCGGTGCACGTGGTGTCGGGCATGGAGCGCAGCCAGGTGGCGATGGAACTGGGCGCGATCGGTTACGTGATCAAGCCGGCCACCCGCGAACGCCTGGTGGAGGCGATCCAGCAGCTGGAGGAAACCAGCCAGCGCGACGTGCGTCGCCTGCTGATCGTGGAAGACGACAGCGAACTGCGCGCCAACCTGCAGTTGCTGCTGGGCCGCGACCAGCTGGAAATCACCGCCGTGGGCACCGTGGCCGAGGCACTGCTGCAGCTGGGTACGGCGACCTTCGACTGCATGGTGACCGACCTGGCGCTGCCCGATGGCAGCGGTTACGACCTGCTGGAACACATGGCGCGCAGCGAGGACGTCGGCTTCCCGCCAGTGATCGTGTATACCGGTCGTGCGCTGGGACGCGAGGAGGAACAACGCCTGCGCCGCTATTCGAAGAGCATCATCATCAAGGGCGCGCGTTCGCCGGAGCGCCTGCTCGATGAAGTGACGCTGTTCCTGCACAGCGTGGAAGCCAGCCTGCCCAGCGACCAGCAGCGCCTGCTGCGCGAAGCGCGTCGTCGCGATTCGGTGCTCGATGGCCGCACCGTGCTGCTGGCCGAGGACGATGTGCGCAATATCTTCGCGCTGTCCAGCGTGCTGGAACCGCTGGGCGTGAAGCTGGAGATCGCGCGCAACGGCCGCGAGGCCGTGGATCGCCTGTCGAAGGTGGACGTGGACCTGGTGCTGATGGACATCATGATGCCGGAGATGGACGGCCTGACCGCGATGCGTGAGATCCGCGCGCAGCGCGAGTTCAAGGACCTGCCGATCATCGCGCTGACCGCCAAGGCCATGCCTGATGACCGCGAACGCTGCCTGCAGGCCGGTGCGAACGACTACATCGCCAAGCCCATCGATGTCGACAAGCTGGTGTCGCTGTGCCGGGTGTGGTGCTCGCGTCAATGAACGATCAGGAGTTGTTCGACCTGGAGCTGAAGCTGCTGGTGGAGGCCATCTACCAGCGCTACCACTACGATTTCCGCAATTACGCGGTGTCGTCGCTGCGCCGGCGCATGCACCAGGCCATGCGGCGCTACCAGTGTGAGCGGCTGTCGGACCTGCAGCATCGCCTGCTGCACGAGCCGGAGCTGTTCGCGCAGGCGATGCAGTTCTTCACCGTGCAGGTATCGGAGATGTTCCGCGACCCGTCCTATTTCGCCGCGCTGCGCCAGCACGCCATTCCCGTGCTGCGGACCTACCCGTCCATCAAGCTGTGGGTGGCCGGCTGCAGTTCCGGCGAAGAAGTGTGGTCGCTGGCGATCCTGCTGCAGGAGGAGGGGCTGCTGGAGCGCAGCATCATCTACGCCACCGACATCAATCCGGCGGCGCTGGTCGCCGCTGAAGCGGGCGCCTACGGTATCGACCGCATCGCCCAGTTCAGCCGCAACTACCTGCAGGCCGGCGGCCAGCGATCGCTTTCGGATTACTACACCACCGGCTACAACGGTGCGGTGTTCGATCGCCGCCTGCGCCGCAACGTGGTGTTCGCCGACCACAGCCTGGCCACCGACACGGTGTTCTCCGAAGTGCACCTGGTGTCGTGCCGCAACGTGCTCATCTATTTCAACCGGCCGCTGCAGGACCGCGCCGTCGGCCTGTTCCGCGAGGCCCTGGTGCACCGCGGGTTCCTTGGCCTGGGCAGCAAGGAATCGCTGCAGTTCGGCGAACATGGCAATGCATTCGAAGTCTGCGCGCGCGAACAGCGCCTCTACCGGAAGGCAGTATGATGAACGCTGCGATGGACACTTCCCTGTCACCAGGCGTGCTGGTGATCGGTGCTTCCGCTGGTGGCGTCACGGCGCTGCAGAAGACATTGCGTGCGCTGCCGGCAACGCTGTCGGTTCCTGTGCTGGTGGTGCTGCACCTGCCGCGCGACCGGCCCAGCCGCATCGCCGAGCTGCTGGATCCGGACTGCGCGCTGAGCGTGCGCGAGGCCGAGGACAAGCAGCCGCTGCAGCCTGGCACCGTTACTTTCGCACCGCCGGATTACCACCTGCTGGTGGAGGACGAACAATCCGTGGCGCTGTCGCTGGATGCGCCGGTGCTGTTCTCGCGACCGGCGGTGGACCCGCTGTTCGAATCGGCCGCGGCCGTGTTCGGTGAACGGGTGCTGGCGATCCTGCTCACCGGCGCCAGCAGCGACGGCAGCGATGGCGTGGCCGCGGTAAGAGAAGCAGGGGGGCATGCCTGGGTGCAGTGCCCCGATGATGCGGAGGCATCGCTGATGCCGGCTTCGGCGCTGCAACGCGCCGGTGCCGATGCGGTGCTGACGCTTGACCAGATATGCGAACGCCTGAAGGAATTGAAATGAACCTGCTTCCGCCTGTGGCCACCGCCGATGACGCACCCGTGTGCGTGCTCATCGTCGATGACGTGCCCCAGAACCTGGTGGCGATGGAAGCGCTGCTGCGCCGGGACGGGCTGCGTATCCTGTGTGCGTCTTCGGGTAACGAGGCGCTTGAACTGCTGCTGGAGCACGAGGTGGCGCTGGCGCTGCTGGACGTGCAGATGCCGGAGATGGATGGCTTCGCGCTTGCCGAGCTGATGCGTGGTTCGCAGCGCAGCCGCGATGTGCCGATCATCTTCCTGACCGCTTCGCCGCAGGATCCGGTGCGTTCGTTCAAGGGTTATGAGAGCGGTGCGGTGGATTTCCTGCACAAGCCGATCGAGCCGCAGGTGATCCTGGGCAAGCTGGGGGTGTTCATCGAGCTTTACCAGCAGAAGCGCCTGTTGAAGGCACGCAACGAGGCGCTGGAGCGCGCGTTGACGCTCAACGAGACGATGATGGCGGTGCTGACGCATGACCTGCGCACGCCGCTCTCGGCCATATTGTTGTGTGCGGACAAGCTGTCGCTGGACGTGCCGGGCGATTCGGGCGCGCAGCAGACGTTGCGCCACCTGGAGACCAGCACCCTGCGCATGGCGCGGATGGTGGAACAGCTGCTGGATTTCTCGCGCATCCGTTCCGGCGGCCTGCGCCTGGAGCGTGGCCCGTGCAATGTCGCCACGGTGGTGGAGGCGGTGGTGCAGGAGGTGGAGCAGGGCAATGCCGGGGCACGCATCGACGTGCGCACGCAGGGCGATACGCGCCTGCAGGGCGACGCGGACCGGCTGGCGCAGGTGGCATCGAACCTGGTCGGCAACGCGCTGCTGCATGGTGGCGACGCGGCGGTGGTGGTGGAAGTGGACGGCGCGGACCCGGCGCAGGTGATGCTGCGCGTACGCAACCGCGGACAGATCGGCGAGAGCCTGCTGCCACGCCTGTTCGAGCCGTTCAAGGCCAGTTTCCATGCCAGCAAGGGGCTGGGCCTGGGCCTGTACATCGCCGACCAGTTCGTGCACGCGCACGGCGGCCGCCTGCGCGCACGCAACGAAGAACACGACGTGGTCTTCGAAGCCAGCCTTCCGCGCCGCGCCATCGCGTAACCCGGGCTCCGCCCGGCTGACACACCGACCATCTCATCGTAGAGCCGGGCTCTGCCCGGCTGACACACCGCGATCGTTCCAGCGGGGCAAAGCCCCGCTCTACCTGTTGCCGATGATTCCATTCCTGAATTCTTAAGCTAGACATCCGTAACAGACGGCCTTCCTGGGACCGACCTGCTACCGTAGTCATTCACAAGCAAGGAAACACCATGCCGTTGCGTGCAATCGCCTATGTCAGCGAGTTGGTTCCAACACGGATGAAGGGACGACTGGACGAGTTCGTGGAAGACGCCGCACGGTTCAACCGGCTCGCAGGAGTGACCGGCGTGCTGTTGCACGATGGGACCCGCTTCCTGCAATACCTGGAAGGTCCGCCGGATGGGCTGGACCTGGCCTATGACCGGATAATGCAGTCCAAGAGCCATGCCGGTGTGACCGAGCTTGCCAGGGGATCGGTGGCTACGCGCCAGTTTCCCTATTGGGCGATGCGCTGGCTGCCGGTGAATGCCGAATGTGTATGGGCGTTGTCGCAGGGCGACTGGGAGGGTTTCCGCCGCAGTGCGTCCGGCGCAGGGAAGGAAGGCACCGCGATAGAACTGCTGGACGCGGTGGTGCAACCTTTGGTGCATGCCACGTAGAGCGGGGCTCTGCCCCGCTGCACGATGAGGCATCAGCCACGTAGAGCGGGGCTTTGCCCCGCTGCGCGATATGGCATCAGCCGGGCAGAGCCCGGCTCTACGAGCAATGCGAAATGCATCAGCCGGGCAGAGCCCGGCTCTACGCGGCAATGCGAAATGCATCAGCCGGGCAGAGCCCGGCTCTACGCGACAGTGCGGTAATGGCCCAGGCGGGCGCCGCGAACCTGGATGCATCAACCGGGCGGCGTGCGGGGATTGCATGCCCGCGTGCGGGCGGCCAGACTTCGGCCATGTGTGCGCCTCGTTTCCATTTCCGCAGTTACGGCGATGCCTGGGGCGGTGATCGCCATGCGTATGCGCAGTGGGTGCTGCCACTGCACGGCGAACTGCAGTTCGAACTCGATGGCCACGGCGCGCGCCTGGATGGACTGCAGGGCGTCTTCGTGGCGCCCGGCGAGAACCATGACCAGATAGGGCAGGGCACCAATACCCACCTGATCATCGATTGCGACCCGCACTGGTTCGATGACCACACCCTGGAACATCTGCGTCGGCAACGCTGGCTGTCGTTGCCGCATGCCGTGCGCGGCATGCTGGGCGATCCGGCCATGCAGGCCGATCCTGCCGCGGTGCTGCCACTGCTGCTGCAGGCCTTCGCGCCCGATGGCAGCGGCGCCCGGCTGCAGGCACTGTGCGCGCAGCTGCAGGCAGCCCCCGGCGAAAGCTGGACGGTGGAACGCATGGCCCGCATCGCCGGGTTGAGCACCAGTCACCTGCATGCGCGTTTCGTGCGCGAATTCGGGCTGCCGCCGCAGGCATGGCTGAGCGCGTTGCGGTTGCGCTGGGCGCGCCACCTGCTGCGTACCACGCCGTGGTCGATCAGCGATATCGCCCAGCGCACCGGCTATTCCGAACAGAGCGCACTGACCCGCGCACTGCGCCGCGAAACCGGGCACACGCCATCTGCGTGGCGACGCCAGGCGCCATAGTCCGGGTCAAGACGAGCGCGCTGTTGCTCACTAGACTCGGCGGCCAGGCAACAGGACAGGCGTTCGATGAATCGTTCGATGGGTGTGGGAATCGGCAACGGCGTGATGGCCGGTGCGCTGTGGGGCATCGTTTTCCTGGCGCCGGCGGTCTTGCTGGCCTTCGACGCCATGCAGCTGTCGGCCGGGCGCTATCTGGTGTATGGGCTGGTGGCCACCATGCTGCTGTGGCCGCGCTGGAAACGCTTGCTGCCCCGCCTGGGTGTTGCCGAATGGCGGGCGCTGGTATGGCTGAGCCTGGCCGGCAACCTGGTGTACTTCCTGTTGCTGGCGACCGCAGTGCAGTGGGCCGGTGGCGCGGCGGCATCGCTGATCGTGGGTCTGGTGCCGGTGGTGGTAACGCTGGTGGGCGCCCGTGATGAGGGCGCGGTACCGTTGCGCCGCCTGGCGCCGGCGTTGCTGCTGTGCCTGCTGGGTGTGGCGCTGGTGGGCTATGAAGCGCTGGTGTCCGAGCACGCCCAGGCACCCTGGCGCCAGCGTGTGCTCGGGCTGTTGTGCGCCGTGGGCGCGCTGCTTTCGTGGGCGGCATATTCGGTGGGAAACAGCCGCTGGCTGGCACGGCGGCCGGACCTTTCCGCACATGATTGGTCGCTGCTGACCGGTGTGGTGACCGGTGCGCTGGCGCTGCTGCTGGTGCCATCGGCCTTCATTGTTTCCGGCAGCCAGCATGACGGTGGCCAGTGGGGTCTGTTCTGGATGGTCAGTGCGGGCGTGGCGGTGTTGGCTTCCGTGCTGGGCAATGCCTGCTGGAACCGCGCCAGCCGGCTGCTGCCGCTGACCCTCACCGGACAGATGATCGTGTTCGAAACGTTGTTCGCGCTGTTGTACGGATTTGCCTGGCAACAGCGCTGGCCGACGCTGCTGGAAGCCATCGCGATCGTCTGCCTGATGGCCGGCGTGCTGTCCTGCGCGCATGCGCACCGGGCGCCGCCGGCGATCCGCGAACACGCCGGCTGAGGATGGTCTCCGTTGCAACCATGCCGCTGGGGCAAGGAGTCGCACGCGGGTAGATGTTTTTTGCGCTGCAACACTTGACAGCAGCCGGCGCGACGGTGTTTTCTGGGGCCATGCCCGCCGCCAACGCTGCCTTCGACGTTGCTTCCATCGCCCTTGAGGGGCGAGGTTGCATGGCGCGCATCATCATCACCATTACCACCACCGTCACCACTTGCCGGGTGCGGTCCGTCGTCTTCGCGTAACTCACGAAAACCACGGCCCCGCACCGAACCAGGTGGCGGGGAAACCTTCCACTGGTGCGTTACGGGGCCTCCTGCCGAGGTCACCATGTCTTCTGTCGCCGCTGCACCGTCCGCCGAGCCCGCCGCCTTCGATGTCGTAGCGTCACCACGCGTAGTGGTGCACAAGTTCGGCGGTACGTCCGTTGCCGATGCCGACCGTTACCGCCATGTCGCGCAGTTGCTGCTGCAGCGGCCGGAGGCCGTGCAGGTCACCGTGGTATCGGCGATGAAGGGCGTGACCGATGCATTGATCGGCCTGGCGCGCATGGCAGCGGCCGGCTCGCCGCACTGGCGCGATGCCTGGCATGACCTGCGCGCCAGGCATCGCGCTGCTGCCGCCGCGTTGCTGTGCGAGCACGCGGGCGACAGCGTGGAATGGCTGGATGCGCGCTTTGCCGAGCTGGAAGGACTGCTGGATGCGCTGGCGGTGATCGGTGGCCTGCCGGATGAGGTACTGGACCGCGTGCAGGGCTTGGGTGAAGTGTGTTCCGCGCATCTGCTGGGGCAGCACTTCCGGGCGCTGGGCCATGCGTGCGCGGTGCTGGATGCGCGCGAGGTGCTGGTGGTGGAGCATGGCGAACTGGGCGTGGATGTTGACTGGACCGTCAGCGCGCAGCGCCTGCAGGCGTGGCGGCAGGCCAATCCGCAGTCGCGCGTGGTGGTCACCGGGTTCGTCGCCCGCGACCGCCAGGACCGCATCACCACGCTTGGCCGCAATGGCAGCGATTATTCCGGGGCGATCTTCGCGGCCCTGTTCAATGCCGCCGAACTGCAGATATGGACGGATGTGGACGGCGTGCTGTCGGCCGATCCACGGCTGGTGCCCGAGGCCGTGCAACTGGACGCGCTCAGCTACGACGAGGCCTGCGAACTGGCGTACTTTGGCGCCAGGGTGGTGCATCCGCAGACGATGTCGCCGGCCATCCAGCGCGGCCTGCCGATCCTGATCCGCAACACATTCCAGCCGGCGCACCCCGGCACCCGGATCACTGCCGAGCGCTCCATCCGCGGGCCGATCAAGGGGCTCACCCTGAGTGCGGAGCTGGCCGTGCTCAATCTGGAAGGCACCGGCCTGATCGGCGTGCCCGGTACCGCCGAACGCGTGTTTTCGGCGTTGCGACAGGCACAGGTGTCGGTGGTGATGATCTCCCAGGGGTCTTCCGAACATTCGATCTGCTGCGTGGTGCGTGGCAGCGAGGCAGGACGGGGGCGGGAGGCGCTGCTGCAGGCCTTCGCGCATGAGCTGGGCGTGGGCCAGGTGCAGCGTGTGCAGGTGAGGAACGAGGTGAGCGTGCTGGCCGCGGTGGGTGACGGCATGGCGGGGCAGCCGGGCGTGGCGGCACGTCTGTTCGAGGCACTGGGACGCGCCCGGGTGAACATCCTGGCGATCGCGCAGGGTTCGTCGGAACGCAATATTTCGGTGGCCATCGACAGTGCGGACGCCACCCGTGCGCTGCGTGCGGCGCATGCCGGCTTCTGGCTGTCGCCACAGACGTTCGCAGTGGGGGTGATCGGCCCCGGCAACGTGGGTGCCGCGTTGCTGGACCAGTTGCAGGCAGCGCAGCCGCAGCTGCTGGCGCGGGCGAACATCGATCTGCGTCTGCGCGCCATTGCATCGCGGCGCGGCATGTACCTGGCCCCACGCGCACTGCACGGCGACTGGCGCGCCGCACTGGCCGCAGCAACGAACGATGGCCGCGCCCCTGGTCCGGCTCAACCAGAGGGTGTGCCAACTCAACCAGAGGGTGGAGCAGCTCAACCGGAGGGTGGACCAA
>JAFAFF010000243.1 GCA_023423605.1 Pseudomonadota bacterium | reverse complement strand
GCTGCCGGCAACGTGCGTTACATCCTGCAGGCCGGCGCGTTCGGTGCTTCGGGCGATGCCGAAGCCACCAAGGCCAAGCTGGCGATGATCGGCCTGGCCGCACGCGTGGAATCGGCCCAGATCAACGGCAGGACGGTGTACCGCGTGCGCATGGGGCCTTACGGCACCGCAGGCGAGCTGGCTGACGCCAAGCAGAAGCTGGATGGTACCGGCCTGCAGGCAATGGCCATCAAGGCCCAGTAGAGCCGGCCACTGGCCGGCAACTTCTGTATGTCCGAGCCACGGTAACCGGCCGGCAACCCCGGCACGGCAGGAGCACCACCGATGCCGGCCAGCAGCCGGCGCTACCTGTCAGTCCTCGCGGGCAACCTGGAAACCGGCGAAGGACTGGCTGACCGGCATCAGCTCCAGGCGGTTGATGTTCAGGTGCGGCGGCAGGCTGACCACCCAGAAGATCTGCTCGGCGATGTCCTCGGAGGTCATCGGGTTGGCGCCGGTGTACAACTTGTCCGACGCCGCCTGGTCGCCATGGGTGCGTACCACGGTGAATTCGGTTTCGGCCATGCCCGGTTCGATCGTGGTCACGCGTACGCCGGTACCGTGCAGGTCCGAGCGCAGGCCGAGCGAAAACTGGCTGACGAACGCCTTGGTACCGCCGTACGCATTGCCGCCCGGGTACGGATAGACGCCCGCGACCGAAGAAATGTTGATGATCGCGCCCTTCCGCTGCACCAGTTGCGGAAGCAGGCGATGGGTCAACGTGACCAGCGCGGTGACATTGGTATCGATCATCGTGTGCCAGTCCTCCAGGCTGGCGTGCGGCGCCGGCGCCGTGCCCTGTGCCAGCCCGGCGTTGTTGACCAGCAGGTCGATCTGCGCGAAGGCCGGCGGCAGGGCCGCCAACGCCGCTTCCATCGGCACGGCATCGCGCACATCGAACACCGCCGCATGCACCCGGTCAGCGCCGTAAGCCTGCACCAGCGACTGCAGGCGCTCGCCGCGACGTCCGGTGGCGATCACCTTCCAGCCCGCTTTCGCGAAACGGTGGACGGCGGCGGCACCGAAGCCGGAAGTGGCACCGGTGATCAAGGCAGTACGGGTCATCAGGCAAACTCCAGGAAGATCCAGACGCCCATTCTGTCACTGTCGGCCGGCCGTTGCGTTGCTTGCCCCGGCGCGTTGCCCCGGCGCCAGCTCAGCGCACGCGGAACACGCGTGCCCTGGGCAGGTCCGGGTCCACCTGCAGGAACCAGCGCCCGGCGATGCCCGGCGCCACCTCGACCTGTGGGTCCTGCACCGGCGTGCGCAGGGTCATCCGACCTTTCATCACCTGCCACTGCTGGCCATTGTCCAGGGTGAACAGCGTGCCCGGCTCCCAGCCCGTGATGCGGCCGCTGGCGCGCGCCTTCACCGGCCCCTCGTCCAGGCCCACATGCATGGGCGGCGGCACCGGCATGGCGCCCGTCGCGGGGCGGTCAGCGCCGGGTTGCGCCACCACCTGTCCGGTCATCGTCTGCTGCAACAGGCTGTCCAGCTGCTGCACCTGGCGCGCGGTAAGGCCTATCTCGGCGAGCCGGGCGGCGCCCAGGCGCTGCTCCAGTGGCACATAGCCCGGCTGCGCCCATGCCGGCGCGGCAAGGACGGCCACCAGCAATGTCATCGAAATCCGCGCGCGCATCCGGTGTTCCTGCAGGGGAAAGGTCCAGGCGCGCACTGTGCTGCAATTCGGTGACAACCGGATGACGGCCCGGCCGGCGCTACAATACGTGCACCGGCGCGCCTGCCGGCAGTGTGGAAGAAAATGATCAACAACGACGTCCTGCGCAGCCTGCGTTATGCCCTCGACCTGAGCGACAACCACATCGTGGTGCTGTGCGAACTGGCCGACCCCGCCTTCGCCGTCACCACCGCGCAGGTCAATGCCTGGCTGAAGCAGGAGAACGAAGCCGGCTTCGAAGCCTGCAGCGATGCGGCCCTGGCACACGTACTGGATGGCCTGATCGTGCACCTGCGTGGCCGCAACGAAGGCCAGCCGCAACGCGCCATCGAGACACGCATCGACAACAACCTGATCCTGAAGAAACTGCGGGTGGCCTTCCAGCTGCGCGATGACGACCTGCAGGACATCTTCCAGCGTGCCGGCTTCGCGGTGACCAGGCCGGAACTCAGCGCCGTGTTCCGGCAGCGCGATCACAAGAATTTCCGCCGTGCCGGCGACCAGTTGCTGCGTTACTTCCTCAAGGGACTGGTGCAGCGCGTTCGCGGTTGATCGCGGATGGGCGCGCTATCATGCTCGCCTGTTCAACGGAGCCACGGCGTGGACGCGATCCTGACCCCGGTATCGATCGGCGAGCTGATCGACAAGATCACCATCCTGGAAATCAAAGCCGAACGCATCGACGATGCGGCCAAGCTGGCCAATGTCCGCACCGAACTGGACGGCCTGCTGCCGCTGTTTGCGCGGCAACGGGCCAGCCAGCCCGCGCTGGATGCACTGAAGCAGACGTTGAAGACCATCAACGAGCGCATGTGGGACATCCAGGACCAGTTGCGCGACAAGGAGGCTGCGCAACAGTTCGACGATGCGTTCGTGCAGCTGGCACGAGGCGTATACCGGACCAACGGTGAGCGCGTGCAGGTGAAGAACGAGATCAACCGCGTGGCCGGATCGGCGCTGGTGGAGGAAAAGCAATACCAGGGCGAATGAACCTGTCCGCTGCTTTTTGCCCGGAATGAACAAAGAAACAGGCCCGGCATCGCCGGGCCTGTCGGTATGCAGGCATAGCGCATGTTCGATGCGCCACGCGGCTGCGACCGCTGCGGAAACCCGCAGCCGTTACCAGGAGAAACGCGGGCCGACCGAATATTCCTTGTCGCCATCGCGGTTCATCTTCAGGTCGCCGCTGATGCCCCAGTTCTGGTTCAACTTGACCTGTGCGCCCAGGCGGCCGTACCACTCACCGTCCGGGTTGACGCCGTGCTTCTTGCTGTAATCCTCATAGCCGGCCATGGCGTACACCTCGGCGTGCTGGCCGAACGCGGTACGGATACCGGCTTCGGCACTGTAGCCGTTGAAGTCCAGGCCGTCCTTCGGATCGAACTTGTTGTAGGCCGCGCGCGCAACGAAATCGGTCGATGCCGCGACCGGGGTGTTGTAACCCACACCAACACGCCACTGGTCGACGTCGGCGTCGGTGGCCTTCACTTCCTGCTTGCTGTAATCGGCGAACACATGCATGTTCGGCAGCACGCCGTAGGAGCCCTTCACACCCCAGCCTTCAGCCTTGCCAGCATCCGCGCTGGTCTTCACGTAGTCGCCTTCGACGTAGTTGTAGGACAGGTTGTCGGCGGCCGAGGCAGCGAACGGCAGGGCAGCGGCAAGGGCCAGTGCGATCAGCGAAGTCTTCATGGGGGTACTACCTCTTGTCTTTCTGATGTTGTCGCGATGGCGCGGAACGCCGCCGCAATCGGGGTATGTAAAGTTTCCGTTTTTCGCCCCAACGCATCCTGAAAGCACACCGTCCGTTTTAGGCTGTTATTCAGCTGATTTCAGGCATACACGCGCGCCTGTCACATCCGCTTGTGCAGTCCACGTCCACACTGCATCAGGCTGGCGCGAATGGCCTTGGCGCGGTTCCTCGTTTCCGGCTTCCGGCGCGCAGGCATGTCGCTTGCGGCCCGGCAACTGTCGTATCCACAATCGGGAGAACAGACATGAGCTACATCGACGGTTTCGTGATGGCGGTGCCGACCGCCAACAAGCAGGCCTTCCTTGAACATGCCAACACGGGCGATTCGCTGATCCTGGAATTCGGCGCCACGCGCGTGGTGGAGTGCTGGGGCGACGATGTGCCGTCCGGTACGCACACCGATTTCCAGCGTGCCGTGGCCGCCAGGGAGGATGAGACAATCGTTTTTTCCTGGATCGAATGGCCGGACAAGGCCACGCGCGATGCGGGCATGCAGAAGATGATGGACGGTCCGCGCATGGACCCGGCCCACAATCCGATGCCATTTGATGGCAAGCGGATGATCTTCGGCGGATTCGTACCGGTGCTGGAGCTGACGCAGCCGCGTTGACGGCGACCACATGGGTGCCGCCACGCGTCAGGAGGTACGGGTATCGCTTTCGTCGCTGCCCGTCGCACCTACCGCCATGCCGGCACCCATGCCGCCCATCGCGCCCATCCCCGCACCTCCACCTCCGCCTCCACCTCCGCCCTTGCCGCCGCGGCTGTCGCCGTCGGCGCGGCCTTTGCCGGCGCCGCCGGACGATGGACGTGCAGGCCCCTGATGGGGGATGGCCAGCCCGGCGGGGATGGGGGCCAGGTCCAGCGCCTGGCGGATGAAATCACGCAGCGAAACCACCAGTGCATGCAGGTGTACCGGCCGGCCCTGGGCCATTTCGTTGGCGGCATGGGCGGCAAGCTTGACCTGTTCGTCGGTGCCAAGCAGCAGGATATCCGATAGTGCGGCTTCCACTGCATCGCGGATGCGTCGCGCGCGATCCGATGCCGGTTCGGCCAGTCCCTGTTCCTGCATGCGCTGGCGTAGCTCGCGCAGATGCATGGGATCCACGCCGAGTTCGCCGCTGAACGAGCCGCCAAGTGTCTTGTAGGCAGCCATGAGGGTGCGCAGGCGCTCGTTGATCTGGCGGTTTTCCCGCTCGCGCCGTGCCTGCAGGGTCTGCATGACCAGCAGCCGGATGCCGACACCGATGAGCGTGATGATGGCCAACCCGGCCAAGGTGGAAAGCACTGCCTGCCAGGAGCTGAAATCGAGTCCGCGCATGATGCTGATCTCGCCGGGGAGGGGCCCATGATGCCCGGGCTGCTGTATGCAGCGGCGTCACGGGACACCCCTGCCGCCCGCAGGCGACAGGGAGGTTTACTTCGCGCGCTTCGCGACCAGCCTGCGGCCGGTTTTCTTCGCGACAGCGGCCTTCCTGCCGACGGTCTTCTTCGCCACGGCGGCCTTCTTGCCGACCGTCTTCTTCGCAACGGCGGCTTTCTTGCCGATGGTCTTCTTCGTGACGGCGACCTTCTTGCCGATGGTCTTCTTCGTGTCAGCTGCCTTCTTGCCGACGGTCTTCTTCGCCACGGCTGCCTTCTTGCCGACAGTCTTCTTCGCAACGGCCGCCTTCTTGCCGACAGTCTTCTTCGTGACAGCGACCTTCTTGCCGACGGTCTTCTTCGCGACAGCGACCTTCTTGCCGACGGTCTTCTTCGCGACAGCGGCCTTCTTGCCGACGGTCTTCTTCGCGACAGCGGCCTTCTTGCCAACAGTCTTCTTCGCCACGGCGGCCTTCTTGCCGACGGCCTTCTTCGTGGCGGCGGCCTTCTTGCCGACGGTCTTCTTCGTGGCAGCAGCCTTCCGAGTGGCAGCCTTCTTCTTGCGGTCCACTTCCTTCCTGAGCGCCGCGGCTTCCGCCTTCAGTTCCTGCGTGGCGGCTTCCAGTTTCTGTTTGGCCCTGGAAAGGGACGTACCGATGGACCGGGTCGCGCGGCCTGCCTTCCCTGCCGCCGCCTTGCGGGTACCCTCCGCTGCGGCCACGCGCTTGGCGGTCGCCTTGCGCACGCGCTTGACCGCGGTCCTGACTGCCGTCACCGCCCCCTCTACCGCGTGGGAGATGGTCTCGCCAACCTCGCTTGCGGTTTCCTTTGCATTGTCCACGGTCTCGCTCAGCGTCGTGGTCACACCATTACCATTGCTCATGCGTACCCTCCCTGGGGGCCTGGATGTCATAGCGACGGCGATGCTATACCGACATGCCCCATCGTGGAACCGTGTGGCATGCCGGCGCGGGCATCCGATGGATTTTTCATGGCGGGTTTATCGTGGCGGGGACACACTCATGCCGCTTTCCTGCCACCTCGGCGGCCGGCGCATCGCCTGGCATCGGCGCTCCCGCAGCCAGGTTCGGCACGTCCGCTGGGCAGTTTCCGTTCCGCTGTTCTAACGTATGGCCCAGGCCCTGCCCTACCCTCACCAGACCTTCGACTTCCATGCGCCCGATTCCGACCCTGCTTACGCTCGCGCTGGCCGCTGCCTTCGGCGGCTTCATCGCCACT
This sequence comes from Pseudomonadota bacterium, assembly GCA_023423605.1. Taxonomy (GTDB): domain Bacteria; phylum Pseudomonadota; class Gammaproteobacteria; order Xanthomonadales; family Xanthomonadaceae; genus Stenotrophomonas. Next base: position 22,660 of record JAFAFF010000243.1, on the reverse strand, counting down.
GGCATCAATGCCCACCTGGACAACCGCGCCGAGGCGGCACCCGCATCGCTCGGCATTCCCGCCACCAGCGCCCTGCCGGCATCGGTTGCCGGACAGCCGGTGCCTTCGCTGGCGCCGATGCTGGAAAAGGTCACGCCGGCGGTGGTGAGCGTGAACACCAAACAGGTGGTAAGGGTACGCAATCCGTTCTTCGATGACCCGTTCTTCCGGCGGCTGTTTCCAGACGTGCCCCAGGAGCGGATCAACGAATCGCTGGGTTCAGGGGTGATCATCGATGCCGCCGAGGGCCTGGTGCTGACCAACCATCACGTCATCGACAATGCCGACGACGTGCAGGTGACCCTGTCCGATGGACGTACCGTAAAGGCGGAATTCCTCGGCTCCGACGCCGATACCGACATCGCGCTGATCCGTATCCCCGCCCAGGACCTGTCCGCCATCACCCTTGGCAACAGCGACCAGCTGCGCGTGGGCGATTTCGTGGTGGCCATCGGCAATCCATTCGGATTCACCCAGACCGTCACGTCCGGCATCGTCTCGGCAGTCGGCCGCAGCGGCATCCGGGGGCTGGGCTACCAGAACTTCATCCAGACCGACGCATCGATCAACCCGGGCAATTCCGGTGGCGCACTGGTCAACCTGCAGGGCCAACTGGTGGGCATCAACACGGCCAGCTTCAATCCGCAGGGCAGCATGGCCGGCAACATCGGCCTGGGCCTGGCGATTCCATCCAATCTTGCGCGGAATGTGGTCGACCAGCTGGTGAAACACGGCGTGGTGGTGCGCGGCACGCTGGGCATCGAAAGCCAGAACCTGACGCCGCAGCTGGCCCAGGGGCTGGGGCTTTCCGAATCCCGGGGTGCCCTGGTCAGCCGGGTGCTGGCCGGCTCCGGTGCGGCCAGCGCGGGGGTCCGCGCCGGCGATGTGGTGGTGACCGCCAACGGCCAGCGCGTGGACAGCGCGCAGGCACTGCACAACATCGAAGGCCTGGCCGCCGTAGGCAGCACGATGACGCTGGAAGTACGCCGCGACGGCAAGCCCGTCACCCTGAAGGTCGCACTGAAGGAACAGGCACGGACGGTGGCGGGCGATACGCTGGATCCACGCCTGGGAGGCGCCACCTTCGTGGATCTTCCCGAATCACTGCGGCAATCGGGCCTGACCGGCGTGCTGGTCAACGATGTGGGGCGCGGCAGCCGGGCCGCCGCTTCCGGCCTCGCCAAGGGCGACATCATCACCGAAGCCAGCGCTGGCGAGTTCACTGACCTGGCGGGCTGGAAAGCCAATTTCCAGCAGCGTCCGCAGCAGTTGGTGCTGCGTATCGTGCGCGGCAATGCCCGCGGTCAGTTGGTTATGCGGTGACGGCGTGACGTACCGTAAACGCCCCCTATACCGACGGGGTGGTATCCATGTCGTCCATGGCCTTCCCTCCGGATGACGATGCCATTCCCACTGAACAGGAGATTGCGATGAGCCCCACCAATACCGAGAATCTGAAGGATCACCTGGGCGAAGCCACCAGCCACCTGAAGTCGGCCGCGTCTGCCGCGGGCGGTGCCATCAAGGGTGCGGCCGGTGCGGCCGGCGATGAACTGCGCGTCGGCAAGGCCAACCTCAAGGCCGAACTTTCCGATTCCGCGCTGTCCGGCCTGGCGGCCGCCGAGTTTGGTGGCGCGGCCGCCAAGGAACAGGTGGATGCGCTGATGGACAAGGGCAAGGACCTGGTGGAGAGCGCTGCCGAGCTCATCCGTGAGCGTCCGCTGGCGTCGTTCGGTGTCGCCTTCGCAGCAGGCTGGATCATCGCCAAGCTCGGCCGCAGCGGTAGCGGCGAGTAATCCGCGGCGTGAGCGGAAGCGAAAATACTGCGGCCGGACAGGAGCCAGCCGATCCGGCCGCCACGCCGTCGCTGGAGGAGAGCATCCGCCAGGTGACCGGCGCCAGTCGTCGCACGGCCGACGCAGCGAAGCATTCATTGCGCTCGCTGCGCCGGCTGGCGTCGGCGGATTTCGCCCTGGCCCGTAGTGCCTTCGGGCGCGCGCTGGCATGGGCCTGCGTGGCCATCGTGTTCGGCGCGTCAGCGTGGCTGCTTCTGGCTGCCACGCTGATTGCGCTGCTGCAGAGCGGGGGCATGTCGTGGCTGCAGGCCCTGCTGATCACATCGCTGCTGAGCCTGCTGGTGACCTGCGTGGCAGCCTGGCGGGTCTCGTTCTTCTTCCAGCACACTGGCATGCATGCCACGCGCCGGCAATTGTCCCGCCTGGGCCTGTTCGATGAGCCCAGCGAGGAAGACCCCGATGCCGATGTGCAGATCCCGGAGGGCAAGCCATGAGGTTCAGTACCCTGCAGCGGCGCGTGAAGCGCTGCGAACAGGTGTTGGCCGTGCGCATGGCCGACACCCAGGACAGCTGGGGCGTGCTCAGCCAGGTATGGCGCAGCGGCTGGTCGCCCCTGCGCATCGTCATTGCCGGGCTGGCCGGCGGCTTCGTGGCGGGCAAGCTGGAGATACCCGGCAAGGTCAACGGGGTGCGCTGGGTGCAGATGATCGGTTCGGTCTCCAACCTGGTTGCCAGCGGCCAGGCGGCCGTTGCCTCGGCGATGGCAACGTACGCGGCCAGCACCGCCGGTGATGCGGCGAGCCAGGCAGATGAAGCGGCAGACAAGGCCGATGCGGTGGCCGATGGTCGGTCTGTACCGGCCGGCAGCCGGGCAGCCGCCGCCGCTGCGGCAGCATCGCCTGCCGCGAAGCCGGCCCCTGCACACGACAGGCACGCCCCCCATGGTGGGCCGCGTCCCGCCGAAGCTGCCACGGAATTGTCCGAACGTTGACATGGACACCCCGCGCCGTTGATCGCGGCGGGGGGATAATCGCGACCTCCTTTCCTGCCGGTGTGTCGATGAGCGATTCCCTTTCATGCATCCCGGCTCCTGTGGAACCCCTGCCTGCCGCCGAGCCCGGCCCGCCGTTGCCACGTCCGCGCGGGCCGCTGTCGCTGGTGGTGCTGGCTACCCTGGCCGTTGCGTTCACGCTGTGGGCGGCGCAGACGGTGGTACTGCCGATCCTGCTGGCGATGTTCTTCGCGCTGGTCGGCAACCCCATCCTCAGGTTGCTGCAGCGGCTCTGGATACCACGCGCGGTGGGTGCCATCCTGGTGATATGCGTGGGCCTGGGCGCCACCACCGCGCTGGCCGTGCAGCTGGTGGTGCCGACCATGGAGTGGGCACAGGAGGCACCGCAGCAGCTGCGCAAGATCGGTCGCCAGGTACAGAACCTCACCCGGCCCGTGCAGCAGGCCAACCAGGCCGCGGAAAACTTCGCCCGCGTGGCCGCTGGTGAAGGTACCCGCAGAGTGCAGGTGGTGCGCACGCAGCTGGACGACCCCTACCGCGTCATCACCCAGGCCCCGCGGCTGCTTGCGTCCGTGCTGGCCGTGGTGCTGTTGACCATGTTCTTCATGATCTACGGCCAGGACCTGCAACGCCACGCGATCGCATTGTTTCCCAACCGCCAGCAGCAGCGCTTCACCACCGATATCCTGCGCTCCATCGAACGAGAGGTATCCCGCTACGTCCTCACCATCACGGTGATCAACTCGCTGGTGGGCCTGTTGTTCGCTGGTGTGCTGATGCTGCTCGGCCTGAAGCTGCAGGATGCCCTGTTGTGGGGCACGGTGGCGGCGCTGCTCAATTTCGCGCCCTACGTGGGTCCGCTGATCGGCGTGGCACTGATGCTGCTGGTCGGGTTCGTCGAGTTCCGCGAGCCATTGCAGGCGGTCCTGCCAGCCGCCTGCTACCTGGCGCTGCACACCCTGGAGGGCCAGCTGGTCACGCCGATCGTGCTGGGCCGGCGCATGAAGCTTTCGCCGCTGGTGCTGATCCTGGCATTGATGCTGTTCGGCTGGCTGTGGGGCATGGTCGGCCTGCTGCTCGCAGTGCCGTTGCTGGTCTGCGTGAAGCTGGTGATCTCGCGCCTGGACGGCATGCAAGGGTGGGCACGGCTGCTGGAATGAAAGCCATTGGCGACGGGCGTAGAATGGCAGCCGTGAACTTTCCCGTCCTTGCCATCACGCTCGATCTCGACGATACCCTCTGGCCGTTCGCCCCCATCGGTGCCCGCATCGACCAGGTGCTGCATGACTGGATGTGCGAGCACAGCCCGCCGACCGCCGCCATGTTCCCGATGGCGGAAATGCGCGCGCTGCGTGAGCGCGCATTCGTCGACAACCCACACCTGCACCACGACCTGAGCGCGCTGCGAAGGCTGGCGCTGCAGGAAGCGCTGCACGCCAGCGGCGCTGATCCAGTGCTGCTGGAGCCGGCATACGAAGCGTTCTTCGCGGCCCGCAACCAGGTGCAGTACTACCCCGATGCGCTGGATGCACTGGCGCGGATCGCCGCGCGCGTTCCGGTGGCGGCGCTGAGCAATGGCAACGCGGACCTGCAGCGGATCGGCATCGCGCACCTGTTCGCGTTCCAGCTGGGCGCACGCGAACATGGCGCGGCGAAACCAGCGCCCAGCATCTTCCATGCGGCCTGCCAGCGGCTGGGCGTTCCGCCCGCGCACGTGCTGCACGTCGGCGACCATATCGACATGGATGTGGCCGGCGCCATGTCCGCTGGCCTGCGGGGATGCTGGATCAACCGCGAATCCGCCCGCTGGGCCCATCCTTCGCTGCAGCCGGACCTGCAGTTCGACACCCTTTCCGGGCTGGCTGACTGGCTCGATGCCAATGTCGCCGCCACCGATCACAGGAGTTCCATCGCATGACTGACATCACCGGTTTCATTTCCTCGTCCGAACAGGCCCTGCCGCTGCACGTGGTCGATCGTGCCGGCTTCGACGCGTGGCGCGAAGTGCAACCGCAGGCGGTACAGGCCTGGTTGCAGGCGCAGGGCTTCAATGGCAGCGGGCACAGCGTGGCACTGCTACCCGGCATCGATGGCCTGGCCGGCGCAGTGATGGGCGTGGGCGACCGCGCCGATGCATACAGTTATGCGCACGCACCGCATGCACTGCCCGAGGGCAGCATCTGGACATTGGCCACCACGCTGGACGCCGATGAGCAGGCACTGCTGCAGCTCGGCTGGGGCCTGGGCAGCTATCGCTTCGATCGTTATCGCAAGCGCAGCCGGGCACCGGCCAGGTTGCTGGCCAGCCCATCAGCTGAGGTGGCGGACCTGATCACGGCCAGCCTGCGCGTGCGCGACTGGGTGAACACGCCCACCGAAGACATGGGCCCGCAACACCTGGAAGAAGCGGCCCGCATGCTGGCCGAAGCACACGGCGCGCAGCTGGAGACGATCACCGGCGATGCGCTGCTTGAACGTAATTTCCCCGCCATCCATGCCGTTGGCCGTGCCTCGCACCGCGCACCGCGGCTGATCGTGCTGCGCTGGGGCAAGGACAGCGATCCGGCGCTGGCGCTGGTCGGCAAGGGCGTGTGCTTCGACACCGGCGGCCTGGACATCAAGCCGGCCGATGGCATGCGCAACATGAAGAAGGACATGGGCGGTGCGGCCCATGCACTGGCCCTGGCCGGCCTGGTGATGGCCAGGCAGCTTCAGGTGAACCTCACCCTGCTGGTGCCGGCGGTGGAAAACGCGATCGGCCCGGATGCCTTCCGCCCCGGCGAGATCATCGCCACCCGCAAGGGCCTGAGCATCGAAATCGACAACACCGACGCCGAAGGCCGGGTGATCCTGTGCGACGCACTGACCTACGCCGGTGAGCAGAAGCCGGACCTGCTGCTGGATTTCGCCACCCTTACCGGCGCCGCCCGCATCGCCCTGGGTCCGGACCTGCCAGCGCTGTTCAGCAACGATGACACGGTTGCCCAGCAATGGCTGCAGGCGGGCGATGAATGCCGCGATCCGGTGTGGCGCATGCCGTTGTGGCGGCCCTACCTGCGCTACCTCAGCAGTGGCGTGGCCGACCTGGCCAACGCCGGTTCGCGCATGGCCGGTTCGGTGACCGCCGCGCTGTACCTGGAACGTTTCCTGGAAGAAGGCCAGCGTTGGGCACATCTGGATGTGTACGCCTGGAACGATGGCGAGCGCCCGGGCCGTCCGGCCGGCGGCGAAGCGCTGGCACTGCGTTCGGCGTGGGCGATGCTGAAGAAGCGCTACGCATGACCCTGGAGCCGGGCGCTGCCCGGCTGCCGTGATGCTGGCAGAGCGCTACCTGTAACGGAAAATTGAATATCGATCCTGGCCGGGTTCTGGGACGATGTCGCGGTCGCCACCCACGCGTTACGTGAAGGCAGGAACCGCTCATGTCGCTTGCCGGTCATACCCCCGACGATCAGGCGCCGCGCTCGCCCCGTCCACGTCCACAGCTGCGTTGGCTTGCGCTGATCGCGGCCATCCTGGCCATTGCGGCCCTCGCTTTCGCCTGGCTGGCCGGCTGGATCGGCCGTGACCGGCTGACGGCGAAGCACTTCACCGACACCATCGAAGCCGCCAGCCCGGACCAGCGTGGCTTCCGTCGCGCCCACAGCAAGGGCGTGTGCGTGAGCGGCTGGTTCCAGCCCAGTGCACAGGCACCCACGCTGTCCAGCGCACGCGTCTTCAGCCAGCCCAGGGTGCCGGTGCTTGGTCGGCTGTCCATTGGCGGCGGTGATCCACATGGTGCCGACAACAGCGCGCGCGTGCGCAGCATCGCCCTGCTGCTGACCGCAGACGATGGTCAGCAGTGGCGCATGGCGATGAACAGTTTTCCGTTCTTCGCCGTCCCTACCCCGGAAGCGTTCTTCGAACAGACCCGTGCACAGGTGCCCGACCCGGCCACCGGCAAGCCCGATCCGGAAAGGATGGCGGCGGTACTTGAGAAATATCCGAGCGCGCGTGCGTTCCAGCAGTGGGCGAGAACCGCACTCTGGACCAACAGCTGGGCCAACACCCGGTTCAACAGCATCAACAGCTTCTGGTTCACCAACGCACAGGGACAGACGCGGGCCGTGCGCTGGCACTGGCAACCACAGGCCCCGTTCGCCGAACTGGATGCAGGCGCGCGCGCCACGGTGGGGGTGGATTTCCTCAGCGATGACCTGCAGCACCGCCTGGCCGAAGGGCCGGTGCGCTGGACCATGGTGGTCAGCCTTGCCGGACCTGGCGACGCCATCGATGACCCCTCGGTGCCGTGGCCGGATTCCCGCGAACAGGTGGTGGCCGGCGTCCTCAGCCTGGAACACATGCAGGCACAGGAACAGGGTGCCTGCGGTGAGCTGAATTTCGATCCCCTGATCCTGCCGCGCGGCGTGCGGGGCAGCGATGACCCGATCCTCGCCGCGCGATCGGCGGTGTACTCGCAATCGTTCAACCGCCGCGAGCGCGAACGTGCCAGCGGTGCGGTGGCCCAGCCGAAGGAGAACGCACGTTGAGCGCCCGCAACGACCACTTCAACCTGCTCGCGCGCGTGCTCCACTGGAGCATGGCGGCCATGATCCTGGCAATGCTGTTCATCGGTGTGACCATGGTGACCTCACTGCATCTGCGCCCGGTGCTGATCGACCTGCATCGTCCGCTCGGCATCGCGATCCTTCTGCTGGTTCTCCTGCGCCTGTACAACCGGCTGTGCCACCGTGCGCCGCCGCTGCCTGCGGACCTGCCGGCCTGGCAGGTGATGGCAGCGAAGGCATCGCACTGGATGCTGTATGCCTTGATGCTGGCGATGCCGCTGGTGGGCTGGGCGATGCTTTCCGCCGGTGGCTATCCCATCGTGCTCTGGGACGGGCTGCAGCTGCCGGCGATCGCCCCCCACACGCCGGCGCTGTACGCCATGCTGCGCAGCGCACACAGCCTGCTGGCCTACCTGCTGTTCGCGACCGTGCTGATGCACGTAGGCGCGGCGCTGTTCCACCTGTGGGTTCGTCGCGACGGCGTATTCCAGGCCATGGCGTCGTCCCCCCAAAAGGGGGACGGAGGTGGTTAACTGCAGATAACAGCCTCCGTTCCCGGTTTTCAGAGCCATCCTTTCTGGCGGGCCAGGCGATAGGCCTCGATGCGGTTGGCCACGCCGAGCTTGCCGATGCATTCGGAAAGGTAATTGCGCACCGTGCCATGCGAAAGTCCGAGCTGTTCGGCGATCTCGCTGGCGGTGCGGCCCTCGCCGGCCAGGCGCAGCACCCGACGCTCGCGATCGGTCAGCGGGTCGGCCTGCGACCAGGCGTCCAACGCCAGTTGCGGATCGATCGCGCGGATGCCCTGCTTCACCTTGCGCAGCGCATCGGCCAGGTTTTCCGCGGGTGCGTCCTTGAGCAGGTAGCCCAGCACCCCCGCCTCCAGCGCGCGCCGCAGGAAGCCGGCTCGGGCGAAGGTGGTCACGATCACCACCCTGATCGGCAGCTGGTGGCGGGCGATGCGCTGCGCCAGCTCCAGCCCGGACAGGCCGGGCATCTCGATATCGGTGACCAGGATGTCCGGCTGCAGCTGCTGCAGCATCCGCCAGGCCGCTTCACCGTCGGCGGCGCTGCCCAGCACCTCGATATCCGCTTCCAGCCCCAGCAACGCCGACAGCGCGCCGCGTACCATCGCCTGGTCCTCGGCCAGCACGATGCGGATCATGCGGCACCCTCCGGTGCGAGCGTCGCCGCCGGCGCCGCGGGCACCGGCGTGGTCGCGGCAACCAGCGGCACCCTGACGGTCAGCAACGTGCCGGCACCGCGTGGCGAATGCAGCACGAGCTGTCCACCCAGCGCAGCTGCGCGCTCGCGCATGCCGCACATGCCATTGCCTTCGGACTGCACGCCGCCGCGGCCATCATCCCGGATCCGCATCGACAGCTGGCGCCCCTCCAGCACGAATTCCACCTGCGCCTGCGTCGCCTGGGCGTGCCGCGCGATATTGGTCACCGCTTCGCGCAGCACCAGCGCCAGGCCACGTTCCACATCGCCGGGCATCGGCGGCGGGGACGCGTACTGCAGGTGCACCTGCTGGCATTCCAGCAGCAGCCGCGCCGACGCCAGTTCACCGGCCAGGTCGCTGGCGCGGATGCCGGTCACCGCACTGCGCACCTGTGCCAGTGCCTGGCGGGCGATGTCCTCGGCCTCGACGATTTCCTGCCGCGCCCGCGCATCACCACGATCGTGCAGCCGGCGCGCCAGTTCCAGTTTCAGGGTGATCAAGGAAAGGGTGTGGCCGAGCAGATCATGCAGGTCACGGCCGATACGCTCGCGTTCGGCGGTGGTCGCCAGCCGGCGCACCTCTTCCTGCGAAAGCTGCAGTTCGGCATCCTTCTCCTTGCTCCATGCCTCCACGTTGACCACCACGCCGATCACCGTGGCCATGAAGGGAATCCACACCAGGCTCTGCCACGAATATCCGGCCATGTAGCCAGCAGCCACATAGAGCGCGTTGAGTACCAGCAATTGCAGCACGTAACGCCACATGCTGCTGCCACGGCACATGCGCACCATCACGCAGCCGAAGATGAAGTAGCTGACACCCGACGGATACCAGGGCAGCAACACCAGGCTCAGCACCACCATGCCCAATGCATACCGGCTGGCACGATGACGTGGTGCCAACAGGCAACGCGCATACAGCGCCAGGAACAAGGGATAGCTGACAGCGGTGAACAGCGTCCAGCGCAGCGTGTAGCCACCGTCGAACAGCGGCGGCAGGAAGACCCAGATCGTCCACACCAGGTGGATGCAATCAGTCCAGGGTGACCTGCCGCGGCGCAGGTTGTCGGCCACTGCCGAATCCGGCGCGGGGCGCAGCAGGGAGGCAAGCCAGCTCGACGACACGGGGGATTCCATGCGTGGGGTATCACTGTCGATCATGCCAGTTCATCCAATCCGGCGCAGGCGACGGGGCGCCGGAAGCACGCTGATCGCGGTACTCTTGCCGGCACCGTTGCGGCCCAGCAGGGCCAGTACCTGGCCAGCACGGACCTGCAGATCGATGCCATGCAGGGCGCTATGGTCGCGGTAACGCACCTGTACCTTCCGCAGGCGGGCCAGCAACGGGGCGATCGTATCCATGGGAGGTACCGGCAGCGGGGACGTTGCCATCCTGTGCTTTTGTGGTCACGTTTCGCAGTAGTCGCCGTCAAGGACATCGGATGACAGCTGTCACTGCCATCGCCGGTGCGCCTGCCTTCATGCTGTGCCGCACGCTCCAGCTCCGGAAATGCCGCCGTCCGCTCCTCCGGCCACACCCGCCCGATTGCCTGTGATGGAACGCAATGAACGCTTCTGCTGAATTGTTGAAAGAACTCCGTATCGATCGTCGAACCCCACCACCGTCTTCGGGCGGCGGCAAGGGCAACCGGCGCTGGTTGTGGATCGCGCTGGTGGCGGTCGCGCTGCTGGGAGCAGTGATCACCCTGTGGCTGCTGCGGCCCCGGCCCATCGAGGTACAAACCGCGCCAGCGGTGGCGCTGGGCGAAGCCGGCGGCAGCGCATCGGTACTGGATGCCAGCGGTTATGTGGTGGCACGGCGCATGGCGACGGTATCGGCGAAGATCACCGGCAAGGTGCGCGAAGTGATGATCGAAGAGGGCATGCGCGTGGAAGAGGGCCAGATCATGGCCACCCTGGACCCGATCGATGCCGATGCCGAGCGCGATCTGTATGCATCGCAGGTGCAGGCCGCGCGCAGCCAGCTGGCCGGCCTGCAGGCACAGCTGAAGCAGGCCGATACCGAAGCCGGCCGGCTGCAGTCGCTGGTCGGCCAGCAGCTGGTGTCGCGTTCCCAGTACGACCAGGCCGTGGCCCAGCGCGACAGCCTGCGGGCTCAGCTGGATACGGCACGGCGCAATGTGGCCGTGGCGGGCAACCAGCTCGCCATCGCCAACCTGGGAGTGGACAACAACGTGGTGCGCGCGCCGTTTTCCGGCGTGGTCACCGCCAAGGCCGCGCAACCGGGCGAGATCGTGTCGCCGTTGTCGGCCGGCGGCGGCTTCACCCGTACCGGCATCGGCACCATCGTGGACATGGAATCGCTGGAGATCGAGGTGGAGGTCGGCGAGGCGTTCATCGGCCGGGTGCAGCCGAAGATGCCGGTGGAGGCCACGCTCAATGCCTATCCGGACTGGAAGATTCCGGCCGAGGTGATCGCCATCGTGCCGACCGCCGACCGTGGCAAGGCGACCGTGAAGGTGCGCGTGGCCCTCAAGCAGAAGGATCCGCGCATCGTGCCGGAAATGGGCGTGCGGGTGAGCTTCCTGGAGCAGGCCAGGACCGGGGAAGGCGAGAAGCCGCAGGGCGTGCGCGTACCCGCCAGTGCCGTGGTGGAGCGCGAGGACGCACCGGTGGTGTTCGTGATGGCCAAGGACAGCGTGCAACAGCGCGCGGTGAAGCCGGGCATCACCCTGAACGAGGATCGCCAGCTGCTGCAGGGCGTCCGTGCAGGCGAGACCGTGGTCATCCAGCCACCAGACACGCTGCATGACGGAAGCAAGGTCAAGGAACAGTAATCGGACACTACCCGGCATTGTCGGCCAGCCGCCGCCATCGCACACAACGTGGAGAACCACCATGTCGACCCTGGTTTCACTGCGCAACATCACCAAGACCTACCAGCGCGGCCCGGAGCAGGTGAAGGTCCTGCACGGCATCGATCTGGACATCGAGCGCGGCGACTTCGTCGCGCTCATGGGGCCTTCCGGTTCCGGCAAGACCACCCTGCTGAACCTGATCGGCGGGCTGGATTCGCCCAGTGGCGGTGAGATCAGCATCGAAGGCGAGCGCATCGACCAGATGGGTGCCGGCCAGCTGTCCACCTGGCGCAGCCACCATGTCGGCTTCGTGTTCCAGTTCTACAACCTGATGCCCATGCTTACCGCGCAGAAGAACGTGGAGCTGCCGTTGCTGCTGACCCACCTGGGCGCGGCCCAGCGCCGGCGCAACGCGGAGATTGCCCTGACCCTGGTCGGTCTGGCCGAACGCCGCACGCATCGTCCCAACGAGCTGTCCGGCGGCCAGCAGCAGCGCGTGGCGATTGCCCGTGCCATCGTGTCCGATCCCACCTTCCTGATCTGCGACGAGCCGACCGGCGACCTGGACCGCCAGTCCGCCGAGGAGATCCTGCAGCTGCTGCAGCAGCTCAACCGCGAACACGGCAAGACCATCATCATGGTCACCCACGATCCCAAGGCCGCCGAGTACGCCACGCATACGGTGCACCTGGACAAGGGCGAACTGGCCGACGCACCCCTGCCCCACTGAGCCGGAGGGAACCACGATGAAGTACTTCTCACTGGTCTGGGCGCAGCTGTTCCGCAGCCGTACGCGCACCCTGCTGACCCTGTTGTCGGTGGTGGCTGCCTTCCTGCTGTTCGGCATGCTGGATTCGGTACGCGTGGCCTTCACCTCCGGTGGCAGCGTGGAAGGTGCCAACCGCCTGGTCGTCGCCTCGCGGCTGTCGATCACGCAGTCGCTGCCGATCCGCCTGGACGCACAGATCCGCCAGGTGGCAGGCGTCCGCGATGTCACTTCCGGCATGTGGTTCGGCGGCATCTACCGCGATCCCAAGGACTTCTTCCCGAACTTCTCGGTGGCGCCGAACTATTTCGATATCTACCGCGAGCTGGAAGTACCGCCCGACCAGCTCAAGCGCTGGCAGGACACGCGTACCGGCGCCATCGTCGGCGAGCAGCTGGCCAAGGACTTCGGCTGGATGATCGGCGATACGATCCCCCTGCAGGCAACGATATTTCCGCGCGGCGGCAGCAACGACTGGCCGCTGGAGCTGGTGGGCATCTTCCGTTCCAAGGACCGCACCATCGCGTCCAACGAAGAACGCCAGCTGATGATGAACTGGAAATACTTCGACGAATCCAACGATTACATCAAGAACCAGGTCAGCTGGTACACGGTGACGCTGGACAATCCGGACCATGCCTCGCGGGTGGCGCAGGCCATCGACGCGATCTCGGCCAACTCCGACCACGAGACCAAGACCCAGACCGAATCGGCGTTCCAGCAGGCCTTCGTCAAGCAGTTCGCGGACATCGGCATGATCGTCACTTCGATCATGGGCGCGGTGTTCTTCACCCTGCTGCTGCTGACCGGCAACACCATGGCCCAGGCCGTGCGCGAGCGCATTCCCGAGCTGGCCACGCTGAAGACACTGGGCTTCCAGGACCGCACGGTGCTGGCGCTGGTGATGGTGGAGTCGGTGCTGCTGGTGGGCCTGGGCGGGGCGATCGGCATGGGGCTGGCAGCGATCCTGCTGCCGGCGCTGGCCCCACAGACACGTGGCCTGCTGCCGCCGCACGTACCGGCGGCGACGTGGCTGGTGGGCATCGGCCTGATCGTGCTGATCGGCATCGTGGTCGGGCTGCTGCCGGCGCTGCGCGCCAAACGGCTGAAGATCGTCGATGCACTGGCTGGCCGCTGAGGAGAACCTGCACATGAACAATGTCATGAAGAAGTGGCTGGGCAACGCGGCGATGGTGCTGGTACTGGCCGTCGGGCTGGCGGTGTGGGTCTGGCTGCCCTGGATGGGCGTGGCTGCCGTGGCCGTGGCCGTGGCGCTGTGGCTCGCGCTCACCCGCAGCGGCAGATTGGCGCTGGCTGCCACCCGCATCGGCATCGCCAGCCTGCCGCAGCGCTGGGGTGCATCATCCGTGATCGTGGTCGGCATCGCCGGCGTGGTCGGCGTGCTGGTGGCGATGCTGGCAATGGGCGAAGGCTTCCAGGCAACCCTCAACAGCACCGGCGATGACACCACCGCCATCGTGCTGCGCGGCGGTTCGCAGGCGGAAACCAACTCGGTGATCACCCGTGAACAGGTACCGCTGCTGTCCACCCTGCCCGGCGTGTCGCGTGACGGCAAGGGACGTGCCCTGGTGTCGCCGGAGCTGTCGCAGGTGGTCAACCTGACCTCGCGTTCGGATGGTACCGACGTCAACGCACAGTTCCGCGGTGTCGGCGAGATGGCCTGGGCAGTGCACGACAAGGTGCGCATCGTCGAAGGCCGCGCGTTCGCCACCGGCAAGCGCGAGATGGTGGTGGGCCAGGGGGCCAAGGGCCAGTTCAGGGGCCTGGACGTGGGCAGCACGCTGAACCTGGGCAACCAGCAGTGGACGGTGGTGGGCGTGTTCGCTTCCGGCGACGCGCACGATTCCGAACTCTGGACCGATGCCGACACGCTGGCCACGACCTACCAGCGCGGCGCGTTCCAGTCGATCAGCGTGCGCACCGACGGCCCCCCGGGGTTCGAGCAGTTCAAGGCCGCCGTGGCCAGCGATCCGCGCCTGAAACTGGACGTGGAAACCACGCGCGTGTACTACGGCAAGCAGGGCGGTGGCCTGACCACACTGATCAACATCCTGGGCAAGGTGATCGGCGCGATCATGGCCATCGGTGCGGTGTTCGGTGCCCTCAATACCATGTATGCCACCGTGGCCACACGGGCGCGCGAGATCGCCACCATGCGTGCGATCGGCTTCCGCGGCCTGCCGGTGGTGACCGCGGTGATGCTGGAAACCATGCTGCTGGCGCTGGTCGGCGGCGTGATCGGGTGTGCGATCGCCTGGCTGGTGTTCAACGGTTACAGCGTATCCACCATCGGCAGCAACTTCAGCGCGGTGGTGTTCAAGTTCCACGTGTCGCCCGAACTGCTGTGGAGCGGGCTGAAGTGGGCGCTGGGCATCGGCCTGGTGGGCGGGTTGTTCCCCGCCCTGCGCGCGGCGAGGCTGCCGATCACCACGGCGTTGCGCGAGGTGTGAGCGGCCGATGGAATGGCAGTGGTCGCGGGAGGACCACTGCCACAGCGCATCGTCACCCGATGCGCAGGTCCTCCTTGTCGCCCTAATTGTTCACGATGGTACAGACAGGCTTTCCCGCCACGTTCTCGCACTCTGCGTAGTCGTCAGTGCGATGACTACGCTGTCCGAGCACGGTTACCGAGGCCCATGCGGCGCGCTCCAGCCATTTTTAAATCGTGCTGAGCATAGTACTCGTACCTCTTTTTTCCCGATGGACCCACGAAATCGGATGCACTCTCCTCGACCTGCTTCCCCAGGACATTTGCTCCCAGATATAGCCATTTTCCTGTCGAGCTATCACGATAGAAATCAATACTTCCATATTCGTTCGCCCCCATTCCCAGGCGCAGAATCATGGGATTCTTGCCATTCTTCTGGAACCAGAACTGCAGCATCCTGCCATGTTCATGATCCGCTCGGAGATAAGCCAGATCGACCTTCTCCGAGATCCAGCGCCGCAGCGTTTCGCGTGCTCTTGGGTGAAGAGGGTTGAGTACGGTCGTGTGATGGCCCCAGAGCGCATACGACGGCGACCGGCCGTGTCCGGAGTCTGGTGGAATGAGCCTGACATTTGAGATGGAGTAAACGGTCGTTCCATCAGCAAACGAATAGCGCCGCAGCATGTTTCCATATTGCTCTCTCACCCAGCTCTCCGGGGTGAAGCGCGTTGCCGTTGCAGTACCGCCGTCGAAGGTAACGATGTAGCCAAAGATCCCTTCACCGCGGTAGCTGTCCCACTCTTCCCGGGCATCGTAAACATAGTGCTCGCCAGCCCCCTGGTCGATGGCCACCTGTTCCATCTCCTCTTCCGTGCAGAAATAGCAGGAGTAGGCGATCGGGTCAGGAAGTCGTCCCTGGGCCTCCAACGGCAGCACAGGTGAAAGCAGCAAGGCGGAAGTGAGGAACAAGGAGGACAGGTGCATGGCGGCGCCAGGTGTCGCCCGAAGGCAGGAGCTGCCAGTCAATTACCTACAGCAATCCTCAGCTTTCAAAAAAAAGTAGCTTAGCGCTTCGCGATAACCGGCGTACGGCGCGCACGGTGCAGGCTGTCATAAACAAACAGCCCCAGGCCGATCCAGATCGCCACAAAGCCAATGGCCTTGCCGCCATCGAAGGCTTCGTGGAAGAAGAACACGCCCAGCAGCAGCTGCAGGCTCGGCGCGATGTACTGCAGGATGCCGACCAGCGACAGCGCGATGCGCTTCACCCCGTAGGCGAAGCCGATCAGCGGCACAGCGGTGACCACGCCACCGAACACCAGCAGCAGATCGTTGCCCACGCCCCAGCCGCTGAAGAATCCGCCGCCATGGCCGGTTTCGCTCCACAGCACGAAAGCCAGCGCCGGCAGCACCAGATACAGGCTTTCCACGCCCAGGCCAGCCACCGGATCCACCGATACCAGCTTGCGCAGCAACCCGTACAGGCCGAACGAACAGGCCAGGCCCAGCGCGATCCACGGCGGCGTGCCGGCATCGATGGTCAACCATGCCACACCGCAGGCCGCACACCCTACCGCCAGCCATTGCACGCGACGCAGCCGCTCCTTCAGCACCAGCACGCCCAGCAGCACGTTCACTAGCGGATTGATGAAGTAGCCAAGGCTGGTTTCTATCACGTGCCCGGCGTTGACCGCCCAGATGTACAGGCCCCAGTTGAAGGCGATGGTCAGGCTGGACAGCGCCAGGAGGGGCAGTGCGCGCGGCTGTGCGGCTATCTTCTTCCACCATTGCAGGCGTGCCGACAGCAACAGCCAGGCCACCACCAGCACCGTGCTCCAGATGATGCGGTGGGCGATGATCTGGAACGACGGCACCTCGCGCAGCAGATGCCAGTACATCGGCACCAGGCCCCACAGCACGAAGGTGCCTGCGGTGACGAGCAGACCGCGGCGTTGCTCCTGCTCGCTGGTAATACCCGCACTCATCGGCGCGTCCTCGCCAGGGTAAGCACCAGCACACCGGCCAGTATCACCGCCATCGCCAGCATGTCCGGCCATCCGAACCGTTCGCCGTTCAGCAGTGCGCCCAGCAGCACCGCTATCACCGGATTGACGTACGCATAGCTGCCTGCAAGTGCCGGTCGCACGTTGTGCAGCAGCCAGACATAGGCGGTGAAGGCGACGATGGAGCCGAACACGCACAGATAGGCGACCGCCAGCAGGCCATCAAGGCTGGGCAGCGAGGTCGGTCGTTCACCCACCACCAGGCCGATGATCACCAGCAGTACGCCGCCGCAGATCATCTGCCCGGCCGCTGTCATGAACGGGCCGGGCAGGTCCTGGCCACGCACCCACACCGAACCGAACGCCCAGCCCACCGGTGCGATCAGCAGCAGCACCAGCCCGGTCGGCGAGCCGACAAGGCTGCTGCCGGCATTGAGCCAGACCACGCCGAGGAAACCGATGGCGATGCCCAGCCATTCGCCACGGCTGGCATGTTGCCCGCGCACGGCGGAAAACAGTGCCATCCACAGCGGCACCGACGCCACGGCGGTGGCCGCAAGCCCGGAGGACACCTCACGTTCGGCCAGCACCACCATGCCGTTGCCCAGCATCAGCATCGTCAGGCCCATGATGGCCAGGTTGCGCCACTGCCGCAGGGTGGGCGCGGGCAACCTGCGAAACACCCGCAGCACCGCATACATCAGGCCGCCGGCAACGATGAAACGCGCACCCGACACGCTGGTCAGCGGCAGTACGCCGGCCTGCAGCGCCTTGGAGATACCCAGGTAGGTGGACCCCCAGACCACGTAGACCAGCAACAGCGCGAGCACCACCGCACCGCTGCGGGGCGTGGATGGGGTGGAATCAGTTACGACGGCCATGGGCCACCAACGTGCGGGAGAAGGGAGATTCTAGGGGTTTGCGGACGTGGCAGGCAGCCACGCCCGCGGCATGCTGTTTTTGATGGATGCAGCCAGCCAGCAGCCGGCGTTACCGGGCTCGCGTCAGCGGCGCGCGGCCTCGCTCGCTTCGCGGGCCTTGCGGAACTCGGAGCCTTCCTGCCAATGCGGCCAGCTGCGGCTGTTGGCCAGTTCCACGCCCAGGTCGTAGACCAGCAGCGTATCGGCCGCATGACCGGCCGGATCCCAGGCCGGCGTCCAGGCGTCGCAGGCCTGGTGGTAGCACTCGGCGAAATAGCGGTCACGCAGGGCGCGGCCGGCCGCCACGCCGCCATCGCGCTTGTCCAGCCCGGGACCGATGGTGATCGCCGGCACCCCCAGCCGGGCGAAGGCAAAGTGGTCCGCCCGATAGAAGAAGCCCGCTTCCAGGTTCGGATCCGGACTGTAGCTGCGTCCCCGTGCCTTGGCCACGCGTTCCAGGTCGCCTTCCAGCGATACCCGTCCCTTGCCCCACGAGGCAATGTCGCGGGTCGCGCCATCAGGGCTGAACATTTCGATGTTCAACACTGCCGCAGTCTTGTCCAGCGGCGCCAACGGGTGGGCAGCATAGTAACTGGCGCCCAGCAGGCCCTTTTCCTCGGCGGTGAGCGCGACGAAATACAGCGTGCGCTGCGGTTGCGGACCGGCAGCGAATACCCGGCCCAGTTCCAGCACCGTGGCCACGCCGGTGGCATTGTCGATGGCGCCACGGCGGATGCGATCACCGTTGGCATCGGGCTGGCCGATGCCGAATGCATCCCAATGCGCGGAGAAGATCACCGCTTCGTCGGCATGCGCGCCGCCGGGCAGCTTCGCCACCACGTTGCGGGTAACCACCTCTTCGCGCTTCACCTTGAATGCAGCGCTCAGCGTGGCATTGTCCAGCATCACCGGCTGGAAGTCGGCCAGCATCGCCTTGCGTTTTTCGGCATCGAAATCCAGCCCGGCATCGGCGAAGATCGCTTCGGCCAGCGAACGCTGCACCCAGCCACGCAGCGGCGTGTGCTGCGCCATCGCTTCGTCGTGGCCACGCTGGATGTCGAACAGCGGGGAGGTGCCGGAACTCTTCACCGTGGCCCAGCCATAGGCGGCCGGTGCCGTTTCATGCACGATCAGCACACCGGCCGCGCCGCGTCGCGCCGCCTCTTCGAACTTGTAGGTCCAACGACCGTAATACGTGACTGCCCTGCCATCGAAGGCACCTGGTTCATCGGCCTCGAAATCGGCATCGTTGATCAGCACCACGGCGATCCTGCCATGCAGGTCCACGTCCTTGTAGTCGTTCCAGCCGCGCTCCGGCGCATCGATGCCGTAACCGACGAACACCAGCGGCGCATCCTCGATGCGGATGCTGTCGCGGGGCTGCAGGCTCTGCAGGGTGACATCCTCACCGTTGACCAGGGCACGCTTGCCGCCCTTCAGCGACAGCGTCGCCGTGGCCTGGCCATCCAGCTGCGCACGCACCAGCGGTACCGGCTGCACCCAGCCACCATCGGTGCCGCCGGGTTGCAGGCCATAGCTGCGGAACTGTTCGATCAGGTACTGCACGGTCCGTTCTTCGCCGCGGGTAGCCGGCGCACGTCCTTCGAACGCGTCGGAAGCAAGCACGCGCACGTGCCGCGACAATGCCTGCGGATCGATGCCGCCCCCCGGCAGATCGTTGGCTGCATGGGCCAGGCCGCCGACGAACAGGCAGGAGGACAGCAGCAACACGCGCATCGGGTTCACGGCTTCACCAGGCGAAATGACAGACCCGTGAGTGTAACGCGGCAGAACGATGACGCGCTCAGCGGCGCGCGCGATCCAGCCAGCAGGCCAGGCCCTGGGCGTTGAGCTCGATATCCATCTCCAGCACGCGTGCCACGGTCTCCTGGTCCAGGGCGCAGCCATGCGCCTGCGCGCGCTCCAGGTACAGCGCCCGCAACGCCGCCAGCAGGCAGCGGTGGCGGTCCGGCTGGCCGTCGCACTGGCGCCCGATCGCCACCATCGCGTCGATCTGCTCGATCAGGTCCTGCGCCAGCCTGGGCACCTGTTCCACGCGTCCGTAATGGGTGAGGTACATGCCCAGCGGATCGAACGCGAGCATGCGGCGGATGGATTCCTTCAGCGGTTCCGGATCGAACTGCACCGGCGACGACGTCGGGATGACCAAGGCACCCTGTGCGCTGTCCAGTTCGCGGTAGGACAGCCCGAACGTATCGCCGGTGAACCAGCTGCGGCTGCGCGCGTCCCACACGCAGTAGTGATGCAGGGCGTGGCCGGGCGTATGCAGCAGCAGCAGTTCGCGGCCGGCCAGATCGATGCGATGGCCGTCCTCGGCGACCACCACGCGTTCGGCAGGAACCGGCTCGATGCGACCATAGCTGCGCGCGATCTCCTCCTCGCCGTACACCGCGGTAGCCCCGGCGATCAGGCGTGTGGGATCGATCATGTGCGGGGCACCCCGCGGATGCAGCACGGCACGCGCGTTGGGAAGTTGTTGCATCAACAGTCCAGCGCCACCGGCATGGTCCAGGTGCACGTGGGTGAGCAACAGCCAGTCCACCGCCTCCACCGTCAGCCCGGCCGTTTCCAGGGCCTGCAACATGGCCGGCACGGCCAGGCCGGTGCCGCAATCGATGAAGGCCGCGCGGCCCTTTTCGACCACCAGGTAGGCAGCGTCGAAGTCAGGGCGCTGGAAACCGGTATCGATGAGGTGAATGCTGGGGTCGAGCGACATCGCGTCTTCCTGGCTCAGGCAACAACCACCATGTTAGACGCGCGGTGGCTGCCGGTTCGATCCATCTTTGGTCGCAGCACCGGCGTGCAGCCAGTACGGTCGGGCCAGCAATGCAGCGGCCAGCACGGCAAGGAAAGCCCCGTAGGCATACAGCACGGCCAGCACCTGTGGCCATATCGGTCCTGCGCCTGCCTGCGCGTTGCCGATGCGGAATCCCCAGTGCATGGCCAGCACGCTCAGCAGCAAAGCCAGCACCAGCGTGATGGCATCGAACAGGCGCCTGCGCGACGTGCGCGGCTGGCGCGGGTACCACCAGAACAGGCTGGACAACAACACGAACCACGGCAGGAACAGCAGCAGCGACAACCAGGCCATCACGGAGATCCTTGTCAGCGCGCCGGCAGCGCGCGGACATCATGCCACGGCGCCTGCCGTGCAGGATGCCATGCCACCGGCAGCCCCCGAGCCCAAGTGCCCCCGACCGTTGGCGGCGCCCGACCACCGCTAGCCCGCGATCACCGGTGGCGCCCGACCGTTGGTAGCCCCGACCACCGGTGGCGCCCGACCGTTGGTCGCGGCGGCGCGACGCGCCGGGCTCGTGCCGGCCAGCAACCGGCACCTGCCAGCGATGTCGAAAGTATCCCCGAATGGTCCGGACCCGGGTTCCTTCAGGCGTCTTCGCGCAATGCCACCAACGCGGCCAGCACCGCATCCACATCGGCCTGCAACGTGAACAGCTCGCTCTGCAGGGCATCGCCCTGCTCCGCCTGCTTGAGCACCGCGATCAACTGGCCAGCATCGCGCGGCGAATCGAAACCGCCGCTCTGGATCAGCAGCGTGCCATCGCCACCGGTCAGCTTGAAGTAGAAGCGACCGTCCTTTTCACGATACTGCTTGAATGTCGGCAGCACGGCACGTACCGGCGCCGCCGACGACGCCACCTGCGGCACGTCGGCCAGGTCGCGCAGGCCGACCGCATGGCGCAGTTCCTTCAGCAGCGGCATGGCGAACTGCTCGCGCAACTGCTGGCCGCGGCGGCGCAGCAGCGCTTCGATCTTCTCCGGTTCGGCCATCAAGGCCTCATAACGAGCGCGCAGCGGTGCCAGTTCCTCGTCGATGCGCTCGAACAGCTGCTGCTTGGCCTCGCCCCAGCCAATACCGTCGGCGAATGCCTGTGCGAACGTGGCCGTCTGCTCCGGCGTGGCGAAGGCCTGGTACATCAGGAACAACGCAGACCCTTCGGTGTCCTTCGGCTCGCCCGGCGCACGCGAGTCGGTAAGGATGGAGAACACCAGCCGCTTCAGCTCATCGCGCGGGGCAAACAACGGAATCGTGTTGCCGTAACTCTTGCTCATCTTGCGGCCATCCAGGCCGGCCAGGGTAGCCACCTGTTCGTCGATCGCCGCTTCCGGCAACGGAAAATACTCCTTGCCGTAAACGTGGTTGAAGCGCTGTGCGAAATCGCGCGCCATCTCGATATGCTGGATCTGATCGCGGCCTACCGGAACCCGGTTGGCCTTGAAGATCAGGATATCCGCGGCCATCAGCACCGGGTACATGAACAGGCCGGCGCTGACCCCTGCGTCCGGATCCAGTCCATCCGCCTCGTTCTTGTCCATGGCTGCCTTGTACGCATGGGCACGGTTGAGCAGGCCCTTGCCCGCCACCACGGTCAAGAACCACATCAGCTCGGTGGTTTCCGGAATGTCGCTCTGCCGGTAGAACCACACCTGCTCCGGATCCAGTCCACACGCCAGCCAGCTGGCGGCGATTTCCAGGGTGGAACGCTGGGTGCGCTCCGGCTCCTGCGCCTTGATCAGGCTGTGCAGGTCGGCCAGGAAGAAGAAGCTCTCGATGCCGGTGGCGCGGCTGGCGGCAATGGCCGGGCGGATGGCACCGACATAGTTGCCCAGATGCGGGGTGCCGGAAGGGGTGATGCCGGTAAGGACTCGGGTGGTCATGACTTTTCTGCGGAAAAACTGGGCGATGACCTCCAGTTTACCCTTGCCACGCCACGGGTTGCGCACTGCAACAGCAGCCAACGGCCCCACCGGAAACGACAACGGGCCGCAAGGCCCGTTGTCGTTGGCTCAATGACCGGTCATGCGGTCACTTGAAGTCCGGATACTCCTTGTGGACCGCGTCCCGGTACTCCCGGACCTGCTTTTCCGCCTCGTCCTTGGCGATGCCATAGCGCTCCTGCACACGGCCCGCGAGGTACTCCGCATTGCCTTCCGCATAATCAAGGTCGTCGTCGGTGAGCTTGCCCCACTGCGCCTTGGTCTTGCCCTTCAGCTGAGTCCACTTGCCCTTGATGATGTCGGTGTTCATGGTCTGCCTCGTCGTTG
>JAFAFF010000237.1 GCA_023423605.1 Pseudomonadota bacterium | reverse complement strand
GAACATCACCGAGCCATCAGGCGCCACGCGCCAGCCCACTGCATCCATCGCGGGGTGGTCCAGGGCCAGCACAGCGGCAGTTCCGGAGGGCATGTCGGCCACGCCGAATCCACCGCGCTCGCTGCCCTTTTCGTCATACAGGATCATGCCGGCGACATCGAACGCGCGCTTGTACTGGATGCCGTCGATGATCGGTGGCGGCGTGTTCGCCGACAGCGTCATGCGGATGGTGCCGTCGTCACCGATGATATCGATGCGCCTGGCGGTGATCCGCTCATGGTCCACCGCGTCGACCCGCAGCCGTGGCGTGCGGTCGTTGATGCTGCGCTGCAGCGCTTCCAGCGAGGGGCGTTTGGGCTCCGCCGCATCCTGTGCGGAGGCTGCGAAAGACAATGCCAGCAGCAGGCCTGGCATTGCCGCAAGCGAACGACGTGACATCTTGGTCATTGAACTCTCCAGATTCCGGGCGTCCTGCACGCGAGGCGCAGGCAGAGGACATCACCACACCAGCGTCGTGACCCAGCGAGATGCGGCCTCTGACGTGAATGTGTCGTTCGAGACAGTGCCATCCGTTCCGGCGAAAAGCGAGGCGTGGATATCCTGACGCTCCTCATCCATTGCCATCTGCATACCAGCGCACATCCCACCAGCGGATTCCGTGGCCCCGCCGCCTTGGCCGCACCTGCGGTTGCGCCGTATCGGGCAAAGGCGTTTTTACACCAGGATTCCGCAGACTCCCTCATGTACCCGGTGCGTTCGCCCATGCGAGAACACGCCATGCACCGAGTCTCCCCGAGCAACAGACGTCTGCATTTCCTGGTCGCCGCTACCGCGGGTCGCCGTCCCCTGCACGTCCTCGACCGGCTGGAATGTGCGCTGGCCGCGCGGCGCCGGAACGCCTTCAGGCAACTGGCAGGCCTGCCGCCCATGCAGCCCGAACAACACCGGTTATATGAGGGCCTGCTGCAGGATGAGGGCTACCTGCACTGGAAAAAGCAGGCCGGCGTGTGCAGCCGCATCCTGCGCAGTCTGGGCGCTGTCCTGGAAATCCTGCATGCACGGCATATTGCGCGCTCATGACACTCCACGACCACGCGCCACCCTATCCCGCTCTGCGCACCATCCAACTGCTGGCAAGGGCAATGAGCACCACCGCGAACAGCAGCAGCCACCACCCACTGCGACTGTTCCGCCACATGAATACATCCACCACCAGCCCAATGATGTGCGACAGCGCATCCAGCATCGCCTTCCCCTTCTGCCCGCGAGTATTCCGGCCAACATCCGGCGCCGATCCCGGTCGACGATAACCGATATGGGCCAGGTGTAGCGCGCCATCCGGATGCTCTGCCCAGGTGCCCAACGAAAACCGCCGCGTCGTTGCCGACGCGGCGGGGAGTGTTTCACGTTGACGCCGTCATGCCGGTCAGGTGACTTTCTTTGCCACCGTCATGCCCAGCACGAACAGGATCACGGCGATGATGATCCCGGCCCAGAACAGGAACTTGGCGATACCCATCGCCCCACCGGCGATGCCGCCGAAGCCGAGGGCACCGGCTATCAGGCCGATGATGGCGAAAATGATGGCCCACTTGATCATGTAACGTCCTTTTTCACGGAAATAACGTGTTGGCGCCAACCTTAACGGCGCTCATGTCGCCCCCGGGTGAGCCTGCCGGCTGCACGGAGTGAAGATGAGGATGCAGCGGCAGCAGGCCGATCCGGCACATGCCAGCCCTTCCCATCCGTGTCACTCTCGCGGTACGTAATCGTTTACATCCGATGGAGGGATTCCCATGCTGCATCGTCTTCGGCAACCTGCCGCCGTGCTCCTGCTGATGATCGCCGCGCCGATGGCAACGTTGGCCGCACCACCGCCGGCCCCATTGAAGGTGATGTCCTTCAACATACGCACTCCCGCTGATACCGAGCCGGGCAGGCGCTGGGAGGATCGTCGCCAGGCGATGGTGACGGTGATCAAGGACGCGCATCCGGCGGTGATGGGCACCCAGGAGCTGAAGAAGGAACAGGCGGACTACCTGGCCGAGGCACTGACCGACTATCGCTGGTTCGGCCAGGGACGCCAGGGCGGCGACATCGATGAGCACATGGGCGTGTTCTACGATGCCAACGCCCTTGCACTGCAGGAGTCCGGGGATTTCTGGCTGTCCGATACGCCAGACGTGGCCGGCAGCATCAGTTGGGGCCATCCCATGCCACGCATGGTGACGTGGGGGCTGTTCCGGCGCGTGCAGGACGGCCGTCTGTTCTACGTCCTCAACACCCACCTGCCCTATCGTGACGAAGACGAGCCGGCGCGTGTCCGTGGCGCCAAGGCGATCGTTGCCCACCTGAAGACGCTGCGCCCCGGCGTGCCGGTGGTGTTGACCGGTGACTTCAACAGCGAGCCTGGCGGCCCGACGTATGAAACATTCAAGGGCATTCTTGCCGATACCCGCACGCAGGTGAAGGCGCCAAAGGGACCGCGGCTGACCTTCCACAATTTCACCGGCACGCCCACCACCCAGATCGACTGGGTGCTGGTCCGCGGATTCAAGGCACGCGATTTCGCCACGCTGGATACGCGCGTGGACGGTATCCTGCCGTCGGATCATTTCCCGGTGGTGGTGGAGCTGGACTGGGCGGACACCGCCGGCCCGTAGTGCCGGGGCCTGCCCGGCAACCCAGGAATAAGCCAGGTAGAGCGGGGCTCTGCCCCGCTGCGCGGTGACGCCTCAGCCGGGCAGAGCCCGGCATCACGTCAATGCGTTGCCAACGCGACGCTCGGCTGGGCCGCCTGTCCCCAGCCACCCAGCGCCTTGTACACCGCCACCACGCTGACATTCACCTCCGCTTCCGCCGCTGCCAGCGCATCATCGGCCGCCAGCTGCGTCCGCTGCGCATCCAGCAGGGTCAGGAAATCTTCCGAACCCTCGCGGTAGCGTATCTGCGCCAGTGTTTCCGCACGCCGTGCCGCCTGCGCCTGGTCGGCCACGATGGCCAGCCTCGCCTGTTGCTTGGCATAGCGCGTCAGCGCATTTTCGGTATCTTCCAGCGCCAGCAGCACCGCCTGTTCGTACTGCGCCGCCACGCCGTCGGCCTCGGCACGGCTCGCCTTCAGGCGTGCACGCACGCTGCCGAAATCGAACGCGGCCCAGGTCAGCGACGGCGTCAACGACCATGCCTTGTTGTTGCCGTTCACCAGCCCGCTGGCATCGCCGCCCAGAAAGCCGACGAACCCGCTCAACGACAGGCGCGGGAACAGATCCGCCGTAGCCACGCCAACCCGTGCGGTCGCGGCCGCCAGGCGCCTTTCGGCCACCCGCACATCGGCACGCTGCCGCAGCAGTTCGCGTGTGTCGCCCAGCGGCAGCGCCTTGGCGAATGCCGGAACCTCACGTGGTTCCAGCAGCGCATCCAGCGCATCCGGGCGCTTTCCAAGCAATACCGCCAGACGGTGCCGGGATTGCGTCTGCGCCACTTCCAGCAGCGGGATATCGGCTTCGATGGCCTTCAACCGCGCGCGGCTGCTCTGCACATCCAGTTCGCTGCCTGCTCCCAGGTCCCACCGCGTCTCGGTCAGCTTCTGGGTATCGCGCAGGTTGCCCAGGGTCTGTTCGGCCACGGCGATGCGCTTCTGCGTGCCGCGCAGTTCGAAGTAGTTGCGCGCCACTTCGGCCGCGATCAGCACCTGCGCATCGGCCAGGTTCGCCCACTCCGCATCCAGGTCCGCGCGCGCTGCTTCGGCGCCGCGCCGCTGGCGACCGAACAGGTCAAGCTCCCAACCGCCATCAAAGCCGAGGTGGTAGCTTTCGCTGAAGACACGCTCGCCACCGGCAAGCGTTTCCGGCTGCTTGCGGCGGTCGTAGGCGGCGCCCGCAGTTACATGCGGAGCCTGGTCGAGACGACGCTCGACGAACACCGCACGAGCCTGCTGCACGCGGGCCACCGCCACGCGCAGGTCCAGGTTGTCGGCCAGCGCACCATGCACAAGCTGTTCCAGCACCGGATCATCGAACTGCGCCCACCAGGTCGCCACCGGTGCTTCACTGCTGTATACCGGCGCCGCCGCGCCCTGCAGCGCGACCGGCGCCTGCGACGGAGCGCTGTAGTCCGGACCGACGGTCACACAGCCGGCAAGCAGTGCACTGGACAGGGCAATCACCAGGGTTCGCATCACCACGGCAGCACCTCACCCAGGTAGGTGAAACTGCCGTTGGGGCCATCGGCATCCAGCAATGCCATCCGCACGCTGGACTGCGCGCCGACATCCACGTCCACCTCGCCATCGCCAGCGTTCATGTCGGTCTTTACATAGCCCGGATGCACGGTGTTGACCTTGTGCGCCGTGTCGCGCAGCTCGTGGGCCAGCTGTGCGGTCCATGCGTTCACCGCGCTCTTGGATACGTTGTACGCCGGCACCTTGAAATCGTAGATCGGCGAGCCCGGCTGGCTGTGCAGCGTCACCGAGCCCAGCAGGCTGGAAA
>JAFAFF010000213.1 GCA_023423605.1 Pseudomonadota bacterium | reverse complement strand
GTGCTGTGGTGGGTGCTGAGGGTTTCGAACCCCCGACCCTCTCCGTGTAAAGGAGACGCTCTACCGCTGAGCTAAGCACCCCAGCGAGCCGCTTAGTTTACAGCATCCTTCAGGGCCTTGCCAGCCTTGAACGAAGGATTCTTCGAAGCCGGAATGGCGATGGTGTCGCCGGTCTTCGGATTGCGACCGGTGCGCGCAGCGCGGTCACGGACCTGGAAGGTACCGAAGCCGACAAGCGTCACAGCGTCACCGCCCTTCAGCGCCTTGGTGATGGCAGCCACGACGGCATCGACGGCACGCGACGACTCGGCCTTGGTCAGGTCGGCAGTCTCGGCAACGACGTCGATCAATTCGGTCTTGTTCATTCTCTACAGCTCCTTATGCGGGGGACCCGCGGATTAGCCAGGGAAGCGGTCGTCCGCTCTTGTACGAACGACGGCATTACGGATCGGTTCGCCGAATGCATCAGCATTCATTCGCGAGTGCTGCTTTTATACCAGCGGCCCTACACCCACGCAAGCCGAAAACCCAGCAATGACGCGGGTTTCGGCCGGTTACCATGCGCGCGTCAGTGCTTGACGCGCGCAGTGGATGGTGTCTTGCCCTTGCCGCGAACAGTGACCCGCTGCGCAGTCTTCGCCGCCGTCCGGCGGGCCTTCTTCGGTGTCAGCGGACGCTCCAGCGCCAGGTCCAGCACCTCTTCGATGTACTTGACCGGCACGATCTCGATGTCGCGGGTGACGTTGGCCGGGATATCCGCCAGATCCTTGCGGTTCTCCTCGGGAATGATCACCGTGCGGATACCACCGCGCAGCGCCGCCAGCAGCTTTTCCTTCAGGCCACCGATGGCGGTGACACGGCCACGCAGGGTGATCTCGCCGGTCATGGCGACATCGGCGCGCACCGGCACCTTGGTCAGGATGGACACCAGCGAGGTGACCATCGCCGCACCGGCACTGGGGCCGTCCTTGGGCGTGGCACCATCGGGGACATGCACGTGCACGTCCTGCTTCTGCAGGAAGCCGGCATCGATGCCCAGGCGGTCGGCGCGCGAACGCACCACCGACAGCGCTGCCGATGCCGATTCCTTCATCACGTTGCCGAGCTGGCCGGTGAGGATCAGCTGGCCCTTGCCAGGCACCAGCGTCGATTCGATCTGCAGCAGTTCGCCACCCACTTCGGTCCACGCCAGCCCGGTGACCAGGCCGATTTCATTCTCTTCCTCGGCACGGCCGAAATCGAAACGACGCACGCCCAGGTACTTGTCCAGGTTGCTGCCATCGACCAGCACCAGCGCCTTCTGCTTCGCAGCGGTCTTGCGCCCGGCCTTCGCACCCTTCGCCGCCGGCCTGGCCAGGCCGGTGGGTCCGGCCAGCGCGATTTCCTTGACCACCTTGCGGCAGATCTTGGCGATTTCGCGTTCCAGGTTGCGCACGCCGGATTCGCGC
Organism: Pseudomonadota bacterium; assembly: GCA_023423605.1. Taxonomy (GTDB): domain Bacteria; phylum Pseudomonadota; class Gammaproteobacteria; order Xanthomonadales; family Xanthomonadaceae; genus Stenotrophomonas. The sequence continues at coordinate 2,283 of JAFAFF010000213.1, read as the reverse complement.
GTGTAATAGCGGACGATATCGACGATGGCCTCGCTGGCGATTTCCAGTTCCTCCTGCTTCAGGCCATTGGCCTTCAGCTGCTTGGGCACCAGGTAACGCATGGCGATGTTGAGCTTTTCATCCTCGGTGTAGCCGGGAATGCGGATGACTTCCATGCGGTCCAGCAACGGGCCGGGAATGTTCATCGAGTTCGAGGTGGCCACGAACAGCACCTCGGACAGGTCCAGGTCCACTTCCAGGTAATGGTCGTTGAAGGCGTTGTTCTGCTCCGGATCGAGCACCTCAAGCAGCGCCGAGGATGGATCGCCACGGAAGTCCATCGACATCTTGTCGATCTCGTCCAGCAGGAACAGCGCATTCTTGCTGCCCACCTTGTTGAGGTTCTGCACGATGCGACCCGGCATGGAACCGACATAGGTGCGGCGATGGCCACGGATCTCCGCCTCGTCGCGCACGCCACCCAGGCTCATGCGCACGAAGTTGCGGTTGGTGGCCTTGGCAATGGACTGGCCCAAGGACGTCTTGCCCACGCCCGGCGGCCCCACCAGGCACAGGATCGGGCCCTTCATCTGCTTCACGCGGGCCTGCACTGCCAGGTATTCCAGGATGCGGTCCTTGACCTTGTCCAGGCCGTAATGGTCGGCATCCAGCGTGTCCTGCGCCACCTTCAGGTCGCGGCGCACCTTGGTGCGCTTCTTCCACGGCACACCGAGCAGCCAGTCCAGGTAGTTGCGCACCACCGCCGCTTCGGCGGACATCGGCGACATCTGCTTGAGCTTGCCGAGTTCCGCGCGCGCCTTGGTTTCCACCGGCTTGGGCATGCCCGCCTCGGCGATCCGGCGCGCCAGCTCTTCCAGTTCACCCGGCGCGTCATCCAGGTCGCCCAGTTCCTTCTGGATGGCCTTCATCTGCTCGTTCAGGTAATACTCGCGCTGGCTCTTTTCCATCTGCGACTTGACCCGGCCGCGGATGCGCTTCTCCATCTGCTGCACGTCGATCTCGCCATCGACCAGGCCGACCAGCATCTCCAGGCGTTCGCCCACCGGCAGCACTTCCAGCAGCCGCTGCTTGTCGGCCAGGCGCACGCTGATGTGCGCGGCGATGGTATCGGCCAGGCGCGCCGGTTCGTCGATGCCGGCCAGCGTCTGCAGCAGTTCCGGCGGCAGCTTGCGGTTGGTCTTCACGTACTGCTCGAACAGCGACATCAGCGACCGCGCGATCGCTTCGATCTCGCGGGCCTCGCGCTCGTCCTCGGCGTGGATTTCCACCGCCTGGCCCTGCAGCGCGCCGTCGCGCTCGCCGACATGGCTCACCTGCACGCGCGACAGCCCTTCCACCAGCACCTTGATGGTGCCGTCAGGCAGTTTCAGCAGCTGCAGCACCTGCGCCAGCGTGCCCACCTGGTAAAGGTCGGCTTCCTGCGGATCGTCGGTTTCGGCCGACTTCTGCGCCACCAGCAGGATGCGCTTGTCCGCTTCCATCGCCTTTTCCAGCGCGTGCATGGATTTGTCGCGGCCGACGAACAGCGGGATGACCATGTGCGGGAACACCACCACGTCGCGCAGCGGCAGTACCGGCAGATCGAGAGTTTCAGTTGGGGAACGGGCCATGGGGGCTCCAGAAGGGAATGAACAGCGCCTCCGGCACGGGCTGGGCCGGAAACAAAAAAGCCGATGGCCCCGTTATGGGGCCACCGGCATCAGGATGCAAGCCATCCAGAGAATCTTCTTTCAATTCAATGGATTGAAGGAATCACTCGGCTCCCGCCGCCTTCTGTTCAGGCGCCGCCGGCGTCTGGTAGATCAGGTACGGTTCGGCCTTGTGTTCGATGACGGATTCATCCACCACCACCTTGCTGACGTTCTCCTGCGAAGGCAGGTCGTACATGGTATCCAGCAGCACCGATTCGACGATGGTGCGCAGGCCGCGGGCACCCGTCTTGCGCTTGAGCGCCTTGCGGGCGATGGCCGAGAGCGCGTCCGGGCGGAACTCCAGCTCCACGTTCTCCATGTCGAACAGCTTCTTGAACTGCTTGGTGATGGCGTTCTTCGGCTCGGTGAGGATGGTGATCAACGCTGCCTCATCCAGTTCCTCCAGCGTGGCGACCACCGGCAGACGACCGACGAATTCGGGAATCAGGCCGAATTTGATCAGGTCTTCCGGTTCCACCTCGGCCAGCAGCTTGCCGATTTCCTGCTTGCGCTCGCTGCTCTTCACCTTCGCGCCGAAGCCGATGCCACCGGCATCGTTGGAGCGCTGCTGGATCACCTTGTCCAGGCCGGC
>JAFAFF010000200.1 GCA_023423605.1 Pseudomonadota bacterium | reverse complement strand
GTGAGTGACGACCCACCCAGCCGGTGAGTGACGACCCACCCAGCCGGTGAGTGACGACCCGCCCAGCCGGTGAGTGACGACCCGCCCGCCGGTGAGTGACGACCCGCCCGCCGGTGGGTGACGACCGTTGGTCGTCACTGCCATGCCCCCAGCCTTCCCGCCACGGCGCTGCGCGCCGCCGCCACGACCAACGGTCGGGCGCCACCTCCCGCCAGGTGCCACCTCCGGCCAGGCTCCGCCTCCGATCACGCGCCACCTCAATCTTCTTCCAGCACCTGCTCCACCCGCCCAGCCGGTGAGTGACGACCCGCCCGCCGGTGGGTGACGACCGTTGGTCGTCACTGCCATGCCCCCCAGCCTTCCCGCCACGGCGCTGCGCGCCGCCGCCACGACCAACGGTCGGGCGCCACCTCCGGTCAGCTGCCACCTCCGACCAGGCGCCATCTCCCGCCAGGCGCCACCTCAATCCTCTTCCAGCACCTGCTCCACCCGCCAGCCGGTGAGTGACGACCCGCCCGCCGGTGGGTGACGACCGTTGGTCGTCACTGCCCTATCCCCAGCCTTCCACCATGGCGCTGCGCGCCGCCGCCCCGACCAACGGTCGGGCGCCACCTCCGGTCAGCTGCCACCTCCGACCAGGCGCCATCTCCCGCCAGGCGCCACCTCATTCTTCTTCCGGCACCTGCTCGGCGTTCAGGGTGCGCGACTGACGCTTTGGCGCCGTGAACGGCGTGGGCGTCGGTACCCCCGGCAACGCGCTGCCGAACACCATGTGCGCGCCATCGCGCAGGCTGCCGCCGGCCATTTCCAGCTGGAAACGCTCGGCGTCACGCTCGCGGATCTGTTCGGCGATGTCGCGTGCCACCTCCTCGTCCGCGCCCAGTTCCATCAAGGCGGCCTGCCCGAACTTCACCGCGGATTCGAATGTTTCGCGGATCTGGAAATCCACGCCGGCATGGATGAGACGCACCGAATGCTCGCGGTCGAACGAACGCACCAGCAGCTTGGCCCGTGGGAACTCATGGGTTACCAGTTCGACAATGCGATCGGCCTCCTCGGCCGTATTCACACACACCGCGATGGCCCGTGCGGTGGCCGCACCGGAGGCATGCAACACATCCAACCGCGTGCCATCGCCATAGTAGATCTTGAAACCGAACCGTTCGGCGTTGCGGATCATCTCCACATCGTTGTCGATGATGGTGACGTCCACGTCGCGCGCCAGCAGCGACTGGCTGGCTACCTGGCCGAAGCGCCCGAAACCGATCATCAGCACGCTGCCGGACAGCCCGTCGGCTTCCTCCACGCCTTCCAGGCTGATGGCCTGCGACCTGGCGAAACGGCGATGGACCAGCACCACCAGCGGGGTGAGCGCCATGGACAAGACCACCACGGCAGTGAAGTTGGCATTGATGTCCACATCGATGACGCCGGCAGTCGCCGCGGCGGCGAACAGCACGAAGGCGAACTCACCACCCTGCGCCATCACCACGCCACGATCCAGTGCCTGCGCGTGGCCACTGCCCAGCAGCCGTGCGACCGCATAGATGCACAGCGCCTTGGCGGCCATCAATGCCACCACCAGGCCAAGGATCACCGGCCAGTTGCGCGCGACCACGCCCAGGTCCAGCGCCATGCCGACGCTGAGGAAGAACAGTCCCAGCAGGATGCCACGGAAGGGTTCGATGTCCGCTTCGATCTGGTGGCGGAAGGTCGATTCGCTGAGCAGCACGCCGGCCAGGAAAGCGCCCATGGCCATCGACAGCCCGGACAGCTGCATCAGCAGCGCTGCGCCGAGCACGACCAGCAAGGCAGCGGCCGTCATCACTTCGCGTGCCTTCGCGGCAGCAAGGATGCGGAACAGGGGGTTGAGCAGGAAGCGCCCGACCAGCACCAGGCCGACGATCGCGCCGGCACCGATGGCGATGGACAGCCAGCGCGAGCCCTCGCCTTCGGTGCTGCCTGCGGTGGGCGCCATGAAGGCAACCAGCGCCAGCAAGGGGACGATCAACAGGTCTTCAAACAACAGGATGGAGACGATCTTCTGGCCCGGTGGCAGGGCGATGTCGCCACGTTCGGCCAGCAGCTGCATCACCACCGCGGTGGAGGTGAGCACGAAGCCGGTGGCGCCGATGAAGGCGACCTGCCACGGAAAGCCGAACATGCGGGTGATCAGGGTCAGCACGATCGCGCAGGTAGCGATCTGCAGCGTGCCCAGCCCGAAGATTTCCCGGCGCAGGCTCCACAGATGCGAGGGGCGCATTTCCAGTCCGATCACGAAAAGGAACATCACCACGCCGAGTTCGGCGGTGTGCAGGATGGCCTGCGGATCGGAAAACCAGCCCAGCCCGAAGGGCCCGATCAGCAGCCCCGCCGTGAAATAGCCCAGCACCGAACCGAGGCCGAAGCGTCGGAACAACGGCACCATCACCACGGCTGCCCCGAGCAGGGCCACCACCTTGATCAGTTCACTGCTTGCTGCTGCATCCGCCGCCATCAGGCGTTTCCCGTCGCACATCGATGCCGCCCACGATAGGGCAAGACGCAAGGCAAGCGGTAGAGCCGGGCTCTGCCCGGCTGATGGAACGCAGCATTGTAGAGCCGGGCTCTGCCCGGCTGGAAGCGTACCGCGCAGCGGGGCAGAGCCCCGCTCTACCTGACAGCGCGGCGTAGAGCCGGGCTCTGCCCGGCTTGGGCATTACCGCGCAGCGGGGCAGAGCCCCGCTCTACGTGGTGGTTCGGCAGAAGGCGGCGTAATCGATGTACCCCGGAAACGGGACACCCGGGGCGCACACCGGGCACTGCGGATCCGGTGCGATCCGCGTTTCCCGGAAGCGCATTCCCAGCGCGTCGAAGCGCAGCAGGCGGCCAACCAGCGGCTCACCGATGCCCAGCAGCAGCTTCAACACCTCGGTGGCCTGCATCACTCCCGCCAGCCCCGGCAGTACCCCCAGCACACCGGCTTCGGAACAACTGGGCGCGAATTCCGGCGGCGGTGGTTCGGGAAACAGGCAGCGGTAACACGGTGCGACACCCCGCTGGCGGCCGGCATCGAACACGCTGACCTGGCCGTCGAAACGCTCGATGGCGGCGTAGACCAGTGGTCTGGCGTGCTTGACGCAGGCATCGTTGAGCAGATAGCGCAGGGGAAAATTGTCCGAGCCGTCCAGCACCACATCGACACCGTCCAGCAGCGTGTCGATATTGGCCGATGTGGCGCGCTCGGCGACCGTTTCGACCTGGATACCCGGATTGAGCGCAAGCAGCCGCTCGCGCATGGAATCCACCTTGAGCGAGCCGACGCCGGCTTCGGTATGGACGATCTGTCGATGCAGGTTGCTGCGTTCCACGCGGTCATCATCGACAAAGCGCAGGTTCCCCACGCCGGCCGCGGCCAGATAGAAGCCGGCCGGCGAGCCCAGGCCACCCGCGCCCAGGACCAGCACGCGCGAGCGCTGCAACCTGCGCTGGCCGGCCTCGCCCACCTGCGGCAGCAGCATGTGCCGTGCGTAACGGTCATGGAAATCGCGTTCGGCGGCGCTGGCTTGCGGCTGTACCAGCGGCAGGCCTTGCGCGCGCCATGCCGCCGTGCCACCGGCAACGGAGGCGACGTCGGCATAGCCGGCGTCCAGCAGGAAACGGGCGGTATCGGAGGAGCGTCTGCCGGTCTGGCAGATCAGCAGGATTTCCTGCTGCCGGCCCGGCAGGTGTGCGCCGGGGTCGGCCTGCAGTTCGCCCATGGCGATGCCGCGGGCCCCTTCGGCCATGCCTCCGAGACGCTCATGCGCCTCGCGCACATCGATCAGCACGGCACCATGGGCCAGACGTTCGCGAACCTGGTGGGGCGGCAGCTCTTTGATGCTCATGAACGCATTATCGGGGGCCGGGCGCTGGCCGGCTACCGCAGCCTGGATGCAGCCTGGAGCTGATGGATGAAGCCTGGAGCTGATGGATGAAGTCTGGATCTGGTGGGTGAAGTCTGGAGCTGATGGATGAAGCCTGGAGCTGATGGGTGAAGCTGGATCTGGTGGGTGAAGCCTGGATCTGGTGGGTGAAGCTGGATCTGGTGGGTGAAGCTGGATCTGGTGGGTGAAGCTGGATCTGGTGGGTGACGACCGTTGGTCGTCACGCTTCAAGGGTGCGGCCGGAGCGTGACGACCAACGGTCGTCACCCACCATCAATCCCATCCACCATCAATCGCACCCACCATCAATCCCATCCACCATCAAACTCACTCACCATAAACTCACCAACCATCACTTCCACCCACCATCAGCCCCACCACCGTCAGCGTCCCTTGACGTGCTTCATCAGGCGGCGCTTGGCCTTCACCTGGCGTTCGGTGAGCACGTTCTTCTTGCCTTCGTAGGGGTTGGCGCCCTCGCGGAAGATGAACTGCACCGGCGTGCCCACCAGCTTGAAGCGCTTGCGGAAGAAGTTCTCCAGATAGCGCTTGTACGATTCCGGCAGCTCCTTCAGGCGCGTGCCGTGCACGATGAACGTCGGCGGATTCGCGCCGCCCGGATGCACGTAGCGCAGCTTGGACACATGCCCGCGGATGCTCGGCGGCGGGTTGCTCTCATACGCCACTTCCAGCGCCTTGTTGACTTCGCTGGTGCTGAACTCATGGTTCGCCGAGGCATGCGCGCGATGCACTGCCCGGAACAGCTCACGCAGGCCGGAGCCGTGCATGGCCGAAATGCGCACCGATTCGGCCCACGGCACGAAGCCCAGCTTCAACGACAGCCGCGTTTCCGCCTGCTCGCGCTGGTAGTCGGTCAGCCCGTCCCACTTGTTGATGGCGATGACCAGCGCCCGTCCGGCATCCAGCACCGCGCCCAGCACGCTGGCGTCCTGGTCGGTGACGCCTTCGTGGGCATCCAGCATCAGCACCGCCACCTGGCACTGCTCGATGGCCTGCAGTGTCTTCACCACGGAAAATTTTTCCACCGCCTCATCCACGCGCGCCTTGCGACGCAGGCCAGCGGTGTCGATCAGCCGGTACTGGCGGCCATCGCGCTCCAGGTCCACCGCGATCGAATCGCGCGTGGTACCCGGCACTTCGGAGGCGATCATCCGTTCCTCGCCGAGGATGCGGTTGACCAGCGTGGACTTGCCCACGTTCGGGCGGCCGACGAAGGCAATGCGCACGCGGCCGGGATCGCTGTCCAGTTCCTCGGTGGTGCCCTCTTCGGGCAGGCGCTGCACGATCTCATCCAGCAGATCGTCCAGGCCCTGGCGGTGGGCGGCCGATACGGTGAGCATCTCGCCGAAGCCGTAACGGGCGAACTCCGAACGCACGGCATCCTCGTCGGTGCCGTCGATCTTGTTGATCAGCAGCAGTGTCGGACGCGACAGCTTGCGCAGCCACGCGAGGATTTCATCGTCCAGCGCGGAGGTGCCGTCGCGCGCATCCACCACGAACAGGATGAGGTCCGCTTCGGCGGCGGCGGCACGGGCCTGGCGCGCCGTGGCGCCGGCCAGGCCTTCTTCCTGCTCGGCGATGCCGCCGGTGTCCACGATGAGGAACGGGTTGTCCTCGTCCAGGCGACAGACACCGTAGTTGCGATCCCGGGTCACGCCGGGCTGGTCATGGACCAGGGCGTCACGGGTACGGGTAAGCGCATTGAAGATTGTGGACTTGCCGACATTCGGCCGTCCGACCAGGGCGACCAGGGGCAGCATCGCGTTTACTCCAGAATTAATTGGCCAACCGGAATGCGGTCAGCTTGCCTTCGACGTTCTGTACCAGCACCACCCCGTCGGCCACTATCGGCTGGGCCTTTACGGTCCCGCCGGTCTTTGCCCGGGCGGCCATGGCGCCGTCGGATTGCTGCAACCAGTGCACATAGCCGTCGAAATCGCCGACGACCACATAATCGCCCTGCAGCGCAGGCCCGGTCAGCTGGCGGCGGGCCAGGCCGGTCTGCGACCAGCTGGCGGTACCGCTCTGCTTGTCCAGGCCGAACACGCCGCCCTGGTTGTCGGTGACGATGGCGTACGAGGACGACAGCACCACACCGCCGGCACCGCCGTGATCGCGCGCCCACAGCGGGCGGCCGGTCGGGCCTTCGATGGCCATGGTCTGGTTCTTGAAGCTGCTGGCGTACAGCGTGCTGCCTTCCAGCACCGGCGCGCCGTCCACATCGGCCATGCGATCCAGTTCGGTACGTCCTTCCGGGTTGCCGACCACCTGGTCCCACAGGGTACGGCCGTCATTGGCGGCCAGTGCCGAGATGCTGCCGTCGTCGTTGCCGATGAACAGCACGCCCGGGCCCGGCACGATCGGCGCGTTGCCGCGCACGGTCAGCGCCGGCAGCTCGCGCGGGTTGAACCAGCGCTGGGTGCCGTTGCCCACGTCGAACGCGGTGATGCGGCCATCGTTGCTGCGCACGTACACCATGCCCTGGCCGATGGCCGGGGCGGAAATCACTTCACCGGGCACCTTCGCGCGCCACTTCTCGCTGCCATCGTTGGCATCCAGCGCGATCACCTGGCCATCCAGCGTGCCGACCACCACCAGCCCTTCGCCCACGCCGGGACCACCGGACAGGCGCAGCTTCGGCTTCTTCTTTTCCTTGGCCGGCTCGTAGGTCCAGACCTTCTTGCCGCTCTGCAGATCGATGGCATGCACACCGCCGGTAATGGCGGCGGCGTAGACGCGGCCATCAGCCACGGCCGGGCCCTGGCGCACGCCGATGCGGTCCTCGCCCTTGCCCAGGTTCACCGTCCACAGCTTGTCGACCTTGACGGTCGGCTCGAACTTCACCAGCTCCGCCGGTTCCTGCAGCTTCTTGGCTTCGGCGTCCTTGCCGGCGAACCAGCCCTTCACCGTGCTGCAGCCGGACAGCGCCACGCCAAGCATCGCAACCGTGGCAACCCGCTTGAGGATGACCATCTGACCCATTACACCGTCTCCCCGGTCGCCGCGACCGTGCCGCCGGCGTCCATCAACTTGGTTTCCAGCAGGCGCCGCTGGGGCGCTGCCACATCGAGCGTCTTCAGCGCCTTTTCGTACTGGCCACGCGCTTCATCGCGCTTGCCCTGCGCCATCAGCGCATCGCCATGGATCTCCAGCGCGGACGGATCGGTCGCACCGCCCAGCAGCGTGATGGCTTCGTCGCCCTTGCCGGTGGCTACCAGCAGGCGCGCGATGCGCTGGTCGACCACGCGCTTCAGGTCGCCGTCCACCTTCACCGCGCGCAGGGTGGCCAGCGCTTCATCGTTCCTGCCGGCTTCCACCTGGGCCTTGGCCAGCTGCAGCGCGGCCAGCTCGGAATAGATGTTGGACGGGCCGGCGTCTAGCGCCTTGACCGCCACGCCGGCATCTTCGAGCTTGCTGTCCTGGATGCCCTTGAGCACCTTCTGGTACTCGATGTTGGCCGAAGCCAGCTTGTTGCCGTGCTCCTGCTGCCACCACTGCCAGCCGCCGATGGCGCCGACGGCGATCACCACGCCGCCGAGGATGCTCAGGCCATTCTTCCGCAGCCAGCTGCGGACGCGTTCACTTTGTTCGTGCTCATCGAGCAGGTCGTCGATCGCCATGCGTACTCTCGCCCTGCCCGTGCCGGAGGCTAGCTCGCCGGGGAGGACTGTTCATTGGAATTGTGGAGGCCGCGCCCTGCTTCGCTTCAGTGCGAGGCAGGAACCACGGAGCCGTCAGAGGATACCGTAAAGCGTGCGACGTTGGCTCGCCGATGCGGACCCAGATCGATGATCGCGCCATTCTGCTGAACCTCGACCTGCGAGGCGTTGCCCAGCACGATGCGGCCCACCTGGCCCGGTGAAAAGCTGCGCGACTGACCCGCCGGGATCAGCGCCTTTTCCACCGTGCCACCATCGGGCGCGGTGATTTCCACCCAGCTGTCGCCGTTGAACTTCAGGGCCAGTGCACCGGCAGGCACGACAGGGCTGGCGGCGGCAGGACGCGGAACCGGCGTCAGCGACGCCATGTAGGGGCCCGACGGCGCACGGTTCTGGGTGGCCGGCGCCTGCGTCGGGGCCGCGCCGCCCTGCTCGCCATCCGCAGGCGGTGCCACCGCAACGGTGGCCGGAATCACGTCCAGCGAAGCAGTGTTCGGCCCCTGGTTGTTGTCCAGGTGACCGCGGGTGGCGAACCATACCGGCACCGCCAGCGCGGCGGTGATGCCGACGTACAGCAGGCGGCGGCCCAGGCTTTCAGCGATGCGCCGGGCACGCGGGGTGTGGGTGTGGCTGACCAGGGTGGGCGGCACGATGGGACCGACCTGGGCCTGTTCCAGCATCTGGCCCACATCCACGCCCAGCAGGCGCGCATAGCTGCGCAGCTGGCCACGCACGAATACCGGCGCGCCGAGGCGCTGCCACTGTTC
>JAFAFF010000189.1 GCA_023423605.1 Pseudomonadota bacterium | reverse complement strand
AGGAAGCCGTTGCGCGCAAAATCCCCCGAACCGCCGATGCCGTTCATGATCCGCGAGCCCATCACATGCGTCGAGTTGACGTTGCCGTACAGGTCCAGTTCGATCATGCCGTTCATGCCGATGCAGCCCAGGCGGCGTACCAGCTCCGGATGATTGGAGATTTCCTGCGTGCGCATGATGATGCGTTCGCGGTAGAAATCGATGTTTTCCTTGAACGTCTCGTTCGCCTGCGGGCTCAGCGCGAAGCCGGTGCAGGAGGCATAGCTCAGCACGCCGTCGCGCAGCAGGTCCAGCATGCCGTCCTGGATCACCTCGGTGAACGCGGCCAGATCGCGGAAACCGCTGCTGGCCAGGCCGGCCAGCACAGCATTGGGGATGTTGCCCACGCCCGACTGCAGCGGCAGCAGGTTCGGTGGCAGACGGCCCTTCTTCACTTCGTGTTTCAGGAATTCGATCAGGTGTGCGGCGATCTGCTCGCTGGTGGCGTCGATCGGACTGAAGGGGCTGTTGCGGTCCGGACCGTTGGTGCGTACCACCGCGACGATCTTGTCCGGGTCGCAACGCAGTGCTGTGTCGCCGATGCGGTCGTTGGCGTGCACCAGCGGAATCGGCTTGCGGTGCGGCGGCAACGCGGTGCCGTAGTAGATGTCGTGCATGCCGTCCACGCCGGCCGGCTGCCATTCGTTGACTTCGATGATCACCTTTTTGGCCAGATCCAGCCAGGTCTTGTTGTTGCCCACCGACGTGGACGGCACCAGCGAGCCGTCCTCGCGGATGGCGGAGACCTCGATCACCGCCGTGTCGATCTCGCCATAGAAGCCGAACCAGACATGCTGGGCGACGTGGCTGAGATGGATGTCGATGTAGTCCAGCTTGCCTTCGTTGATGCGGTTGCGTGCATCCGGGTCGCTCTGGAACGGCATGCGCATGGCGATACCATCGGCCTTGGCCAGTGCACCATCCAGCTCGGGCGCGGTGGAGGCGCCGGTCATCAGGCTGACCTGGAACGGCAGTCCCTGCGCGTGCACGGCTTCGATGCGGCGGGCCAGTTCCAGCGGGACGGCCTTCGGGTACCCCGAGCCGGTGAAGCCACTCATGGCCACGGTTTCACCGGGCTGGATCAGCGCGGCTGCGGCCTCGGCGGAGACCACGCGGTCACGGAGACGCGCGTTGGCGATGCGATCTGCAGACATGACAAGGATGTTTCGTGGGGGAGAACCTCGATTATCGGCGATCGCTCCGCGGCGGGGGCGTCCTACCTTGGTGGGATGGTGTTTTGCCTGCTGGCTGCTGCTGTACCCCCCGGTGTTGTTTTGCAGTGCAGCGTGCAACTTGGTTTTTCTGCCTGCACGATGGACCTGCATCCCGACGTGGGGGAGGGAGCAGAGCCCGCTGGCAGTTCGCTGCAAGCGGGCTTTTTTACGCCTGTACATTCTTCCTGAATACGCAGTCCGGAGCTGGCCGGTAGATTCATGACGCTGCGCGGGCGCAGCGTGGTGGCCGGCAAGCGTCCTGCGTGACCCTGCAGCCGTCGTTCCGCGCACGCCAGGATCAGCGAGAATCGGAGCATGACCACCGACCCTCTCGCTTCCCTTGTAGATCGCGCGCTGGCGCGCCTGGCCCAGGCCGCGCCCTTCGAACCCGCCCTTGAGCCCTTCCTGCGCCTGCTCGCGGTGACCAGCGATTTCGCCATCGACACCCTCTGCCGGCAGCCTGCGCTGCTGCAGCATCTGGCGCAGGCCGACTGTCCGCCACTGCCCGCACCCGTGCTTGAGCCGCAGCAGAGCGCCGAATGGCCCGCGCTGCTGCGCCGTTGGCGCACCGCCATGTCCACCCGGCTGGTGTGGCGCGACCTGGCCGGCCTGGACAGCGTGGAACAGACACTGGCCGGCTCCACCGAGCTGGCCGAAAACTGCCTGCGGCTGGGGCTGGAGGCGCTGGAACAGGAATTCGCCACGCGGCATGGCGTCCTCCGGGACAGTGGCGGCCGTGTGCAGCGGCTGGTGGTGTTCGGACTGGGCAAACTGGGGGGCGGCGAGCTCAACTTCAGCTCCGATGTGGACCTGGTGTACGCCTATCCGCAGGGCGGTGAGTCCGAGGGTCCCCGCGCGCTGGCGGCCGAGGAATACTTCGCGCGGCTTGGCCAGCGGCTGGCCCGGCTGCTGGACGACACCACGGTGGACGGCTTCAGCCATCGCGTCGATCTGCGCCTGCGCCCGTTCGGCAATGCCGGCCGCGTCGCGTTGTCGTTCGCGGGCATGGACCAGTATTTCCAGCGCGAAGGGCGTGACTGGGAGCGCTACGCGTGGCTGAAGGCACGCGCGGTGGCCGGAGACATCGCCGCCGGCGAGGAATGGCTGGCCACGTTGCGTCCGTTCGTCTATCGCCGCTATCTCGATTTCACCGCGCTGGACGGCCTGCGCGAGATGAAGGCCGCCATCACCGCCGAAGTCGCGCGCCGCGACATGCACGAAGACATCAAGCGGGGGGCGGGAGGCATCCGCGAGATCGAATTCCTCTGCCAGGCGTTGCAGCTCATTCGTGGCGGTCGCGAGCCGGTGTTGCGCGAGCGGCGGCTGCTGCACGCGCTGGCGGCACTGGTGGATAACGGGCAGATAGCCGCGGAAGATGGCGCCAGCCTGCGCGCCGCATACCTGTTCCTGCGTCGGTTGGAAAACCGCCTGCAGATGCTGCGCTATGCGCAGACCCACGTGCTGCCGGCCGACGATCTGGACCGCCAGCGCATCGCGGTGGGCTTGGGCTATGAGCACTGGAATGCCTTGCGCGCCGAGCTGGCGGTGCATCAGCAGCGCGTCAGCACCGAGTTTGCCGCGCTGCTGGCACCGCGCAAGGGACAGGCCGCGCCCGATGCACTGAGTGGCTACTGGCGCGGCCTTGCCGATTCGGGCGACGCGCCATTGCTGGCCGATGCCGGTTTCGTCGATGCCAGCGGCGCCGACCAGATGCTGCGCGATTTTTCCCAGTCGCTGGGCGTCAAGTCGTTGTCCGACGCCGCGCGCGCGCGCCTGGATCGCGTGCTGCCCGCGCTGCTGCATGCGGCCACGCGCTCACCGCAACCGGATGCCGCGCTCAAGCGCGTGCTCGGTCTGTTGCAGGCCATCCTGCGGCGTACCAGTTACCTGGCGCTGCTGGACGAACAACCCAGCGCACTGGCGCGGCTGGTGGATGTGCTGGCACGCAGTGCGCTGCTGGCCGAGCGGTTGGTGGCGTATCCCCTGTTGCTGGATGAACTGCTGGATGTACGCGTATCCGGGCCACTGCCCAGTGCCGAAGAGATGCATGCCGAGTGTCGCCGGGTGCTGGCGATGGATGACCCCGAAGTGGCGTTGCGCGCGCTCAACGAGGTCCGCCTGGCGTTGAGTTTCCGCATGGCCATGGCCAGCCTGGATGGCCGCCAGCGCGCGCGGGAGAGCACCCGCCAGCTGGCCGAACTGGCCCAGGCGGTGGTTGCCACGGTGCTTGAAATGGTCGATGCCGACCTGCGCGCGGTACATGGCGCCATCCCCGACGGGCGCTTTGCGATCATCGGTTACGGCAGCCTGGGCGGGCTGGAACTGGGTTTCGGCTCGGACCTGGACCTGGTGTTCCTGTACGACCATCCTGCCACCGTGGAGTCCAGCGATGGCGGCAGGCCACTGGAGCCGGGGCGCTGGTATGCGCGGCTGGCACAGAAGGTGATGGCGCTGCTGGGCGCGGTCACCGCCGCAGGCCGGCTGTATGACATCGATGTACGCCTGCGCCCGGACGGTGGCAAGGGGGCGCTGGTTTCGTCACTGGCCAGTTATCGTGAATACCAGCGCGACCGCGCCTGGACGTGGGAACACCAGGCGCTGGTACGCGCGCGCGGTGTCGCCGGCGACGCCAGCCTGCTGGACGACTTCGAGCAGGTGCGCGCGCAGACGTTGGGCCGCGAACGCGACCGCGATGGTCTGCTTGCCGATGTGGTGAAGATGCGTGGGCGCATGCGCGCGGAACTGGACCGCAGCGATGCCGCGCGCATGGACCTGAAGCAGGGCACAGGCGGCATCGTGGACCTGGAATTCCTGCTGCAGACCGGCGTGCTGGAACAGGCCGCGCGGCGTCCGGGATTGCTGCAGGCGCGTGATACGTCCAGCCTGATCGATGCCCTGGCGGCCGTGGGATGGTTGGCACCGCAGCGTGTGGAGGCGCTGCATGCCGCGCATGCCACCTTGCTGGATCTGGGGTTGGCCTGCACGCTGGATCGTCGTCCGCGCATGGCCGTGTCCAGTGAGATGCTGGAGGAGGCGCGTGCCACGATCACCGCCGCCAGCGCCGCCGCTGGCCTGGGGATGCTTGATCCGTAACATCGGGCGTCCGTTTCACAGCGACGTTTCGGCATTTCGTAGAGCGGGGCTCTGCCCCGCTGCGCGGTAATGCCCCAGCCGATCGTAGAGCGGGGCTCTGCCCCGCTGCGCGATAAAGCCTCAGCCGGGCAGAGCCCGGCTCTACGTGGGGCGCGATAAAGCCTCAGCCGGGCAAGACGTCAGCGGGCTGTGGCCACCGGCGCCATCTTCCACAACAAGGCGCGGAAGGGTGCCAACAGGCACACGCCGATCAGCAGCTTCACCGCCAGGTCGCCCAGCGCCCAGCTCATCCATGGCAGCGCAGAGCCGGCAAATGCGATGCTCCAGAAAATCGTGGTGTCCACGGTGGCACTGCAGGTGGTTGCAACCATCGGTGCGCGCCACCAGCTGCCACGGCGCAACCGGTCGAACACGGTGATGTCCAGCAGTTGCGCGACGATGAACGCCGAGCATGACGCCACGGCGATGCGCGGCGTCGCCACCCAGAACGACAGCACCACCGCCAGCGCGAAGCCGGCCCACGCCACGCGTCGGGCCGGCCCGGGACCGAAACGGCGGTTGATCAGGTTGCTGACCAGGAATGCCACCGGATAACTGAAGGCGCCCCAGGTGAGCCAATCATTGATTGGATACTGCACGAGCACATTGGAGCCCAGCACCACGGTGCCCATGGCCAGCACCGCCAGCAACAGGGCGCGGGCGGTCATCGGGGCAAAGACAGGGACGGGACGCACAGGCATGGCGAGCCAAGGGGGACGTGGGGATCATGCATTATCCGCCTGCGGTGCGCGCGGAGCCAGCGTCGGGCTGCTGCGGGGGTGGCCGCATACAGCTGGAGCAGTGAACACAGTCTTCGGGATCTGCGGGGCCGGCGGGTTGTGACGACCAGCGGTCGTCACCCACCATTCCTGGGGCAGGTGGGGTGTGAGGGCCAGCGGTCGTCACCCACCATCCCCGGGGGGAGGTGGATTGTGCGGGCCAGCGGTTGGTCACCCACAATCTGCTTCATCACCCATGGGCAGTGCCTACCGCAGGTCCAGGCGCTGGCGCACCTGGGCGGCGATCCGCGCGGTTTCGCGAAGTGGCTCCACTGGTCCGGCGCTCCAGTCCAGCCAGTGCTGCTGCAGTCGTCCGCGTTCATGCAGCGCGCGCTGGAAATGCGCCATCCGTCCCTGCACGGTGCCGTGCAATGCCACCATCACCGGCAGGCGCGTGGCGCAGGCTTCGGACAGCAGGTTCACCGAATCCGGCGATACCACCACCCGGTGCGCCCAGCCGAGCAGCCCGGCATAGGGGTTCACACCATCGCCGCCATCGCCCCAGATCACATTGGGTACGTCGGCGAAGGTCGCGCGCAGTATCTCGGCCAGTGCCGGTGGCGTGCGTCGCGATGTGGTGGCCAGCAGGCTGCCGCCTTCGCTGCGCACCTGCGCGGCCAACTGCCCGAACACCCGCACCATGTCCTCCGCCGCCCACGGCGCGTGCGCGGTCGGTCCGCCCACCAGCAAGGCCGTACGTGGTCCGGGCAGGGCGCCGAAATCGGCGAAGGCCGCGCGGCCGCAGGCCAGCCAGTCATCGTCCACCGGGTTCAGGCTGCCCAGCAGGGTCAGCACGTTCTCCCCGCGCAGCGCGTCGTGAGCGGGCACCACGACAAGATCCCAGTGCCGCGGCGAGATGCGCGGATCCAGGATCTGCACGACCCGGCTGCCGCGCGCGCGCAGCACGCGCAGGGCGCCCGCGGCCTGCCGGCCACAACCTATCGCCAGCTGCGGCGGTTCATGGGCCAGTGCCTGCAGGGCATCGCCATAGCCGTGCAGGTCGCCGGGCAGGCGACGCGGCGACAGCCAGCGCCAGGGGGCGCGCGGTTCCAGTGTCAGCGGGCGGTGGGTGCCCATGCGCAACGCACCTGCCAGGGCCACGGCCTGGCGGACGTTGCCGGCGCGGCCATCGGTGAGCGTCCAAGGCGCGCGCGATCGTTTCACCATCGGCATTGATTCGTTTCAGCCCTGCTGGGTGTTGCAACAGACGCGACACTCTACACTGGCCCGCATCAGCCCGGTGCCGCCCTGCATCCGCAGGCCATGGCGCCGCTATCCCATACCTGGAGGAAGCATGTCCCACGAGCTTGATGCCGCCGCGCTGGACCAGTTGTTCCGCACCGCCCGTACCCAGAACGCGTTCCTGGACAAACCCGTGGAGGACAGCAAGCTGCAGGCGCTGTACGAGCTCGCCAAGTGGGGCCCGACCGCAGCAAATGGCAGCCCGGCACGCTTCGTGTTCGTGAAGTCGCCCGAAGCCAAGGCCCGGCTGGCGCCCGCGCTGTCCGAAGGCAACCATGACAAGACCCTGGCCGCGCCGGTCACGGTGATCGTGGGCTTTGACCTGGATTTCCACGAAAAGCTCCCCTACCTGTTTCCGCACACCGACGCCAAGAGCTGGTTCGATGGCCCCCAGGAAGGCCGGGTGGAGGGTGCTTTCCGCAATGGCAGCCTGCAGGGCGCCTACCTGATTCTGGCCGCGCGCGCGCTGGGCCTGGATGCCGGTCCGATGTCAGGTTTCGACAATGCGAAGGTGGACGAGGCCTTCTTCAAGGGCACCTCCATCAAGTCCAATTTCCTGGTGAACCTGGGCTACGGCGACCCGTCCGGCCTGTTCCCGCGCCTGCCGCGCCTGTCCTTCGATGAAGCCGCACGCATCGATTAACACCTGTTGTGCTGGAATTGCCCGGTCCCGCGTGGGCCGATGATTGCCGTTACGTTCCCTTACCCGGAGAGACCTGATGACCGCTACCCATAAGCTCCTGCTGCCGCTGGCCCTCACCCTGGCCATTGCCGCCTGCTCCAAGCCGGCCGATGAAACCGCCGCGCCGGCGGCCGATGCCGCCACGCCGGCCGCTGCCGCACAGACCACTACCCCGTCCGCCGATGCCGCCGCGGCCCCCCCGGCCGATGCCGTGCAGATCGCCTCGGGCACCTACAAGCTGGATCCGTCGCATACCGACGTGCTGGCGCAGTGGAGCCATTTCGGTTACTCCAATCCGACCGCACACTTCGGCAACGCCGAAGGCACCCTGGTGTATGACGCCGAGGACGTGAGCAAGTCCAGCGTTGAAGTGAAGCTGCCGCTGACCGGCCTCAACAGCTTCACCGCGAAGTTCGATGACCACCTGAAGAGCGCCGATTTCTTCGATGCCGCCAAGTTCCCGGCTGCCAGCTTCAAGAGCACCAAGGTGGAATCGTCCGGCACCAACAAGCTCACCGTCACCGGTGACCTGACCATCAAGGACATCACCAAGCCGGTGACCCTGGATGTCACCATCAACGGTGGCGGCGAACACCCGATGGCCAAGGTGCCGGCGGCGGGCTTCGATGCCACCACCACCATCAAGCGCAGCGACTTCGGCGTTGGTGCGTACGCCCCCAACGTCAGCGATGAAGTGAAGATCCGCATCACCACCGAAGCCACCGGCGAGAAGCCGGCTGCCTGATCCGCAGCGCGGGCGGTTGGCCCGATGCTTCAGCAGAACCCGCCATCCGGCGGGTTTCTGTTTTCATGGCGGTGGTTTCGCGCAGCCCGTTGCAGCGGCCGGTCTCAGCCGAGCGTCTGCTGCAACCATCTGGCGGCGGCCACGATGGGGGTGCGGCGGTCGGTGATGTGCAGGTCTGCCGCGCGCGCGAAATCCTGGGCGGCACGCGCATGTGCCTGCCGGGCCACCAGTGCGGCCTGCCTCGCCGTCGCCTGTTGCATGCGCAGTTTCACCAGGTGCACCGGCGGGCGTCCGGGCGGTGCGAACTTCTGGTCGCGACGCAACATGTCGGCCACCTGGCCCACATCGGCCTCGGCCTTGAAGAGGGCGTGTGCGGTTTCCAGCAGCGAACGCAGCAGCGGGCGAAGTGAAACGGCATCGCCATGGGCGGCGAGCGCGGCGTCGAAGGTGCTGTGGTCTGCCTGCAGGCGCTCTAGCGCGGCGGCGAGGGTGGCGGTGGAAAGGTCGGTCATGCGCGATTATCGCATTGGTGGGGGGTGTTCGCGCGGGATGAGCCTTGTGGTGCGGGGTCTGCAGGATGGTGACGACCAACGGTCGTCATCCACCGAGCTTCGCATCATCTACCGAGGTGCACATCTGCCAACGGGGCGCGCATCCACCGCAGGCAGCATCAATCGCCGTCGGTTTCGTCGGGGTGCGCTTTCCAGTAGCCGGTGGAACGGATCCAGTCGCGGGGTACCGCCAGGTGGCCTTCGAAGAACTTGCGCATCATCCGCGCGCGACGCGATTCGGTGGCTATCCAATAGAAGACATCGCCTTCCGGTGCCTCGAAATCAACCAGTGCGTCTTCCAGCAGGGTACTGCTGGCGGCCGGGAAACCATTGCGTTCCAGCCAGTGGATACGCACGTTGTCGCCCTGCGGCAGCGGCTGGCGCTCGGCTTCGTCGGCCACTTCGATGAATACCTGCACCTCGGCTGATTCCGGCAGTGTTTCCAGCCGGCGTGAAATCGCCGGCAGCGCGGTCTCGTCGCCGATCAGCACATAACCATCGTAATCATCGGCCACCACGAACGACCCGCGCGGCCCGCCAACCACCAGGGCATCGCCTGGCTGCGCGCGGGCAGCCCATGGCCCGGCGATGCCGTGGTCGCCGTGCAGCACGAAATCGATGGCCAGTTCGCCCGCCTGGTGGTCCCACCAGCGGGGGGTGTAATCGCGCGACTGCGAGGGTTCCTTGCCTTCGGGATAGCGCGGCCCCTCGGCGGTGAGGGTTGGCAGCACCATCTCACCGCTGCTGTTGGGGAAGAACAGCTTGATGTGGTCGTCCGCGCCGGGAGAATCGAATCCGGCCAGGTCGGCGCCGCCGACGATGATGCGGCGCATGTGCGGGGTGACCTGTTCGGTGCGCAGCACCTGCAGGTGGCGGAAGCGCACGTCCAGGCGCAGGCGTTTGTTTTCGTGTTCGGTCATGGGAGGTTCCTGGCAGGGGAGAGGGATGCCGCGGGGGCACCGGGTGACCGGGCTGGCTCAGGCGGGCGGGGTCGATGTGTCGGTTGAAGGGGCGGGAGATTCCAGCGTTTGGCCATTCAGCAGTGCAGCGGCACGCAGCAGGTGCGCTGCCGCCTGCTCGGCTTCGCCCTCGCGCCAATGGCCGTGGTGGCGAAGCAGCGCGCTTTTGAACTGGCGAAGCGCGTCGCGTATCGGGGCCGGCAAGGCGGCCTTGGCGATCTCGCGGGCGCGGTGATGGGCGCGGTGCTGGGCCGCCTTCACTTCATCCCGGCGTGCATGCAGTTCGTCGCGGCCAGCATCGGTGATATGGAAGCAGCGCCGGCCGGCGTCGTCTTCCGCGCGCACCCAGCCGGCCTGCTCGAAGCTGGCCAGCAGTGGGTACATGGTGCCGGCGCTGGGGGTATAGGCGCGGACAAAGCGTTCGCTGATGTGCTGGATGAGCTCGTAGCCATGGCGCGGCTGTTCCGCCAGCAGGGCCAGCACCAGCAGGCGCAGGTCGCCACGGGAAAGCATGCGGGGGGAGGAAGGGCGCGGCATATCCATTTCGATATATCGATAATTGATCCTGAAACGATATATCGAAACTGCAGGGGGTGCAATGGCAGGGGGTTGGGCATTCAGGGAGCAGAGGGGCCGGTGCTTGATCCTGGCGGCGGCCGCGCGGCGGCGTGTGCCGCCGGGTGAAGCGGTGACGACCAACGGTCGTCACCCACCACAGGCCCTCCACCACAGGCCCTCCACCACAGGCCGGGTGGTCACCCACCAGTCCACCAGGGGTTGGCCGTCACCCGCGGGGTTACAGGTCGCCGTTGGCGACCTTCGCCTGGATGGCGGAGAGATAGCCGTCCAGCTCTTCCTGCGAGGCGAATACTTCTTCCACCGGCACCGCCTTCACCAGCTCGAACACCTTGCGTACCGGTGCCTGCGGCTGCATCACCAGCACCCGGCCGGCGTGGGCGTCCAGCGCCTTGCGGGCACGGAAGATGGAGCGCAGCCCGGCGCTGGAAATGTAGTCCAGGCCGGCCAGGTTGAATTCCAGGATGTGGGTACCGTCGTGCAGCAGCGGGGCCAGCGCGGTGTCCAGTTCGGCATGCGTGGAACCGTCCAGTCGCCCGCTCAGGAACACGCGCCGGTAAGGCCCTTCGGCGGATTCGATACGCAGGCTGAGACGTGACATGGCTTACTCCGGGCGCGGTGCTGCAGGCAACAACAGCAGGTGTACGTGATTGCCGCCGTTGCGGCGGCAATAAGCGAAGCGGTCGCACAGCGAGCGCACCAGGTGCAGGCCCCAGCCGCCAATGGCGCGGTCGGCAAGCGCCACGTCCAGTTCCGGTGGGGGTACACCCGTGGGGTCGAACGGCGCCCCGGTATCGCGCACATCCAGTGCCAGGCCATCGTCATCCAGGGTTGCGGTGACGTCGAGAGTCACATGCGACACCTCGCGCTGATGCACCACCACGTTGCCGCACAGTTCGTCCACCAGCAGATGCGCGCGCTGCAGCCGTTCCTCGTCCAGGCCCATCAACCGCAGCCCCTCATCCAGATCCTCCAGCAGCCGCTGCAGCCCACCGGTGCAGGCGCGCGCGCGCAGCCGCAGCGGCGGCCACACCAGGCGGCGGCCCACGCTCAGCAGCGCCACGTCATCCGGGTTGCCGCAATCGCGGGTGAAATCGGCCAGCGCTTCCATGACCCGCGCGCAGGCCATGCGGTCGTCGGCCACCGGGGAAACCGCCTGGCGCAGGCGGTCCACGCCGAACCAGCGCTGTCGCGGGCACTGCGCTTCGGTGATGCCATCGGTATAGGCCAGCAGATATTCGCCATCGGCCAGCAGGCCCTGGGCGCGCGGGTAGCTGTCCACCGAGCTGATGCCCAGCGCCGGCCCGCTGCGCACCGGCAGCACGAGCACGCGGCCATCGGCCTGGCGCCGCAGCGGCGCCTCGTGGCCGGCGCTGGCCAGCTCGAACATGCCGGTGCCTGCATCCACCACCCCGCACAGCACGGTCGCGAACATGCAGGCGTCGTTGCGCTCGGCAAGCAGCCGCGCAGCTTCGGTGAGGATACGGTCCGGGTGGCGGTGGCGGCGCATGGCGGCATCCAGAACGGTCAGCACCCGCATCATGAACAACGCCGCCGGCACGCCGTTGCCCGATACATCGCCGATCACGAAGCACAGCGTACTGGCGTCCAGCCGGGCGATATGCTGGAAATCACCGCCTACTTCGCGTGCCGGCACCAGCAGGGTGGAGCTGCGCAGCAGGTAGCCATTGGCCTGCAGCTTCAGGGGCGGCGCCAGCATGCCCTGCTGGATGCCCCGCGCGATGCGCAGCTCGCTCTCGTTGCGTTCGCGCGCGCTGGCCAGCCGGGCGATGGTTTCCATCTGCTGCAGGATGGAACGGCGCGCGCTTTCGAACGCGTCGGTCATCTCGCCGACCTCGTCGGCATGCCGCGGCACCGGCAACGGCTGCTTGAAATGCCCGGCACTGAAACGCCGCGCCGCCGCCGTCAGCGCTTCCATGGGCTGCAGCAGGCGCTGGGCGTGGCGGCGTACCAGCAGCAACCAGGCCAGCACCCCCAGCACCGCCAGTGCCACCGCCCAACGTGCCACCCGGCGCAGATCGGCCATCAGCAGCTCACGGTCGGCCGACAGCACCACCTGCCAGCCGGGCTGTTCCAGCGCGGCGATGCGGCTGAGGAAGCGCGTTCCATCGCCGGACTGGTGGTCCAGCCCCTCGCCGGGTGCCGGGCGTGGATCGTGCGGATCGAACAGCGGCGCCAGGTCCGGCCGCAGTTGCAGGTACTGCTGCAGATCCATGCCGGGTTCCACGTGCGGCACCGAACTGAGCACCACGCGGTGGTCCGGCCCCAGCAGGGTGGCGCGCAGCTTGGCGCTATGTGGCAGTTGCCCCAGATCGCGGCGCAGCCGTGCCAGCGGCACGTCCACGCTCACCAGCCCGGCCGGCAGCAGTTCGCCGGGCAGCCGCAGCGGTGTGTTGTAGGTGATGAAATGCCGCCCTTCGGCGCGCGGATTGGAATAGGGCGCCGACCACCACGGACCACTGGCGCGCAACGCCATGCGGTACCAGTCACGCTGCAGCAGGTCCGGCCCCAGCTGGCCATCGCAGGCGTGTTCCAGAGCGCCGTCCTGCAGCACATCGTGGCAGGCATAGCCCTCCGGCAGGCCGGGCACGCGGTCCGGCTCGATGATCGCCATGGCCCCATCCACATAGGGATCGGCGATGACCGCAGCCCCCAGCAGGCTGTTCACCTGGGCCGCGTCGAACGATTGCCGGCCCAGCGGCGCCAGCAGCATTTCCCCGGTGATCTGCGCCGAACGCAGCGAATTGCCCAGGCTGCGCGCGGTCTGTTCGGCCAGCTGGCTGAGTTCGCTCTGCGCCTGCCGTTCCACCAGGGAACGTGCGCCCAGATAGAACAGTGTGACGACCAGCAGCAACAATGCCGCCTGTGCCAGGCAGGACCACAGCATCATCCGCGCGCGCAGGCCGCGCCCGGCAGGGGATGCAGGTACAGCCGATGTGGCGGTGCGCATCGATGATTCCGTGGTTTTTCCTCCCCGGTTCAATGGCATGGCCGGCAACGCGGGGCAAGCCCCGGTGCCCGCGATGGGCGTAACACCTTGGAAACATTGGCCGGGACAGGCGCGGGCTGTCCCCGAGGACATGGGCCAAAAACGACCATACGCCAGCGTAGCCAAGTGACGAAAGCCATGGGTGCGCTACACTTTACGGCTGGAAATCAATGAACAGTCGCGCGCGTGCGTGCGGTAATGGGAGCGCAAATGA
>JAFAFF010000153.1 GCA_023423605.1 Pseudomonadota bacterium | reverse complement strand
CATCGAAAGAGCCTGTCAATTATTTCTGTGAGGAAATGAAATCAGGAGGAGCTGAAGAAAGTGACGAATAAGCGCGTTGGTAGGGAGATGGGAGCGATTGGCGCAAGCAGTATGCGACGGACATTTCCTTGGGTAATCACACTGTTGGTGATGATGCTTCCGCCACTGGCAGCTTGCCAAGGGCGCGGAGGGACGACTCCTGTCGGCATCGTTGGTTACAACCATACGGATGCCACTATCTATGAGTTCCTGATCAATGGGGGAGGGGGGGGCTCCGTGGGCGGACACCGTGGAGGTGGCACAACTGTTTGTTGCGCTACTGTGCCCAATCGCTGGCGTCCAGGTTTGAAGGTTGAGATCAAATGGACTACTAATTTGAAGGATTATCAGACCCAGATGGTATCTATCCCAAAATACGACGAAATAGGAGATCTTGCTGTCCATTTCCTCAGAAGTGGCGAGGTCAAGGTATTTGTCTCGAATCCGCGGCTTGGGCATCCGGATTACCCACTGACGGGCCCAGAAGCAGGTCTGAACGAAGGTGAGGATCCTGTGCGGAAAGACCTCCTTGACGCGAGAACGAGAGGGAAGCTATGACGACGACTCCGACGGGTGCCCTGCCGATGCCAAGTGATGGCATGCGTGCCGCCATTGGCCAGCTGTCGGTACGGTGCTGCCGAACCGGAGAAGACCACGGCCTCTGCGAGCATCAGCCCGTACAACCACACGGGTGATTACATCCACCAGTTGTACGTGAACGACCAGTGGGGTGGAAACTCACGCGCTTATGGTGGCGGGGGCAGCTTTGTCTGTTGCGTCGTCTACCCGCGACAATGGCATCCCGGCTTGACTGCGACAGTCCGTTGGACGACGTGCGATTCCAATCCGAATGGGTCGCCAGAAGAGACTTGGCACGAAAAAGCGGTGCCCATCGAGCGTTATGTCAGGACTGGAACAACATTGAACGTCCATTTCCTGCCCGACAATGACGTCAGATTGCTCATCACCAATATGAGTGCTGGACATGCGGATTATCCGGGTCCGCCCCCCCCCGAAGGCTCCGGACAAGTGGCCGCCGTGGCGCCATGAAGCTGAGCCGATGCCCGCGCTGGAGGATCTGAAGAAAGGCGAAGTGCCTCCGCCGCCGGTATCTACGAGCTCGGGACATCGGGAAAAATGACGTGATGCTGCAGAGAAGCGCCGCGCATGGTTGCAGTGCAACCCACCTTCTGAGCCGCTCCCACGGAGAACGTTGATGTCATTCATCCAGGGCTGGTATGTGATACGCATCGAAACCGGCGGCGCCAATGCCGGGCGCACGCGGCTTCGATTCTTTGTGGACGATGCAATCTACAGCGCCGAGTGTATCATCGAGCCCAATGGTGCGCAGATTCTCCTCTGGTCCACCGAGAATCCGGCCCAATACAAGAAGGCCGCTTGGTCGTCAGGCTATTAGTATCGGAAGAGTGCGAAGCCGGAAGAAGACTGGTGGGATGCCCCGACGTCAGACGGGGATCAGTCCGGCTGGTCGGGCAGGAGCCTGCTGCGATAGTCCGGCGGCAACGTGGTGGTAAAGGCTGCAAGGCAATCTTCGGCATGCTGGATCATGCGCTCCCAGTCGTCGCGCATCCCGCTGAAATAGGCCGTGGAGGTATAGCGCTCGAGCAGGAAGATTTCCTGCGGGACAGGTCTTGAACCCTTGCGCCTCTCCGCCATCCTGGATTTCCTACTCCATCGCGCTCAGCTTCGCGCACTCCATCCAGCGCGTGATTTCCCTGCTCTTGCCCTTGTAACGGATCTGGCACCAGCCGCCCGATGCCGACTGCGTGGTTACATGATCGCCCTTGATGAGATAGCTTCGCGTGGCGATGCGGGCATCGGGCTCGGGATACAGGAATGCCTTGCTGGAGACGGTGGCCTTGACCGGCGTGGCTTCGCTGGCAGAAAAAAGCGGCGAGCGAAGCGCGGCAGTCACCTCGTTGCGGGTCTTGTACGGGTATTGGAACGCCACATCGCCTTTGCCATCGGTGATATCGCCTCCCATGTCAAAAAAGGTGCGTGCGCGTTCATTCACCCGGAGCCCTGCGGGTTGCAGATCAACTACTGTCACATCATGCAGGCGGCCGCTGATCTCGAACGTGCTGGGAACATCGCTGCTGTGCAGGACGACAAGGTGCTGCGGCGCGTTGGCCGGCGAAAGGAAGGCGTCGTCGATCCGGCTGGCCGTGGATGAGTAGGGCAGCTCATGAAAGAACTCGGCGGGATGTCCCTTGCGCGAGGCGAAGATCGAGATCGCAGGCGGCACGGACGACTCTGCGCCCTGCGGCCCATCGAGGGGCTGTGTCTGCACGAAGCAGAATACGGTGTCCGCCGCCTGCAACGGCTTGGCCGCCGCTGGCTGTGGGAGTTCTTCGCACGGGCCTGCCATGGCGCAGGCGGGAAGCAGCGCAAGCAGCGCCAGCACGAGCGGGTTTCTAATCATTGGCGGTGCACCTGCTGCTGAACTCGGAGTTGAATATCGGCGAGATTTCCCGCTTGTAACGTTGCCGGTCGTCCAGCCCCTTCAGCCCGGTGTTGATGGGGCGGGTGACGGCAGTCACGGCCGGGTCGCCGGACAGATCCTTGCTGTTGGCAATGTCAGCGATATTCAGATCCTTCCAGAACCAGAGCGCGGATTCAATCGCGGCGGGATAGTCACTCTCCAGCAGTTCAGGGTTCGAGTCGATGGCCAATCCCGTCGCATCAGCGCACTTCTTGTAGGTGGAATAGTGCGTCAGGTGGATGAAGCCACGTCCACGGAAATCCTTGCCCGGCTGGGCCGCGTTGCCAAAGCAGTGCTCACCGTAGCCGGGGTCATTGGCAATGAGGTTGTTGTCGATCCACTGCAGTTTTTCCTGTTCTGTCCGGAAGGTCATGCCCTTGCGCTGGAACCCTGCGTTGATGGCGGTGGGGGCCATCCTATACAGCGATTGCGCGGTGTAGCTCCGGCGCGAGTAGATCAAGGATTCCCTGAAAGCGACGAAACCGCCCGTCTCCTTCTTCGCCTGGGCAAGCAGGTGTTTGACCTGGTTGCAGGTGTCCACGCCGTACTTTGCGAACATGCCGCCGGAGGCGGCGATCAGCGCGGTCTTGAATTCGGCTTTGACGGATGCGCCGCAGATCTGGTTGAGGAACTTCTCCGTGAGCGTGATGTTCGCGCCGCAGGACTTGCAGATCAGATCGCCCACCTGCGCTGCGGCCTGCTGGCCGCGGAAATTGTTGATCAGTGCGATGGGGTGCAGGTGGAAGGCGTGGGCGTCGCCTGGAAAATCATGCTTGCCGGCGACGTCCTTCCACCAGCTCATCGCTTCGATACGCTGCTTCTCCACGGTCCAGTCGGCGGCCAGCTCTCCCTGCATATGCGGATCAAGCGCCGACCATTTGGCCATGTCGCCTCCCCATTCGCTCTCGCAATGAACGATCAGATGGGAAATGGCCTGTGCCAGGGCAGGGCGTCGCAATGCCTGCCGCAACTCCTCGCGACTGATTCCGTCCTTTCCGTCCAGATCCATGGCCCGGCGTAGACGCTGGAACAGCGGGCTGCCATCCACGGCATCGGCGGTGGCCTTGAAGTTCTCGCCCGCCTGGGTTTCGTCGTTAGACTCCAGGCTGTGGGCATGCTGGGCATCGGTTGATGTGTTTTCGCGGGTGATGTCGAAGGCCGGCCAGTCCCACGGTGTACACAGGCGTACCTTGTCGTGTTCCTTCTCGCGCGCCCAGCCAAGGCTGTCATTACCGTCTTCGCCGGCCACTTCCACCTGCCACCACCGGGTGCCGTCGGCTTCGGTCACCGGCGGGTCCAGATCGCTCAGCGGAACGGCCCGCGGGAAGCGGGCGACAGGGCCATCGCCGTTGCCGGCCTGCAGCGGGAACCGGCTCCACGCCGGCGTCTCCTGCCCACTGACACGGTCGTCCCGCAGCCGACTGGCTTCCACCCAGATCGGTTCACCTGCCGGTGCCATCACCTCACGATCCGTGTAGCCCGCTTTCGCGGCCGCATCCAGGGCGTTGTATTCGGCCAGGCTGATGCCGTTGCCGGCGGCATCCAGGATGCGTAACAGGTGATGCTGGCCACCGTAGATGCGGGTGCTGTCGCCGCTGTAACGACCCAGCGCAGACCGTGGAAGCGTCTGCACCGCGCCCTTGCGCACCTGCACCCATTTCGCCCCGGCCACCGGCTTTTCCGCGATGGCGCTTTCGGTTGCCGCGATTGTCTGGTCCGCGGGTAACGGCTGTGCCAGTTTGGCGCCTTCCTGGACAAGCAGGATGTTGCGGCTGGTATCGGGCAGTTCCGCTGCGCGGGCGCGGCTCTTTTCGATGAAGGCTTCCAGCGGCCCGGTGGTGAACACTTCCAGATGGACCAGGGGTCGCACGGCACAGAACGGGCCGGCATCGCGGCGTCGGCGATACTGCCCGGGGTAGCCGATGAAGTCGCCTGCCTTCATGCGCACCGGTGTCTCGGGTATGACCACCGCGTCGAGCGAGGCAGGGGCACCGACGATCACCTTGTCCAGTTCACTGGTATAGACCCAGCCATGGGGCGCTTCGCTGGTGGCGGCCTGGTCCGGCGCCGCAGCCAGGGTGCCTTCATCGATGCTGAGGATCTTCCTCCATGCGCCACGCCCCTCTTCGACGGTAACCACGGCGGCGGGGGGCAGCCAGCCGATACAGGGTGTCGAGCTGCCCTTTCCCTGACGGATGCGGATGCCTTTCTGCGCAGCAGTGGTATCGAACGGATTGGGGTCAACCGCGCGACGCCCCACCCGGAAGCGGTTGTCCGGCGTGTCCCAGTACGCGGGCTTCCTGCGGTCCTCGCCCTCGTGGGCATCCAGGTGCGCCAGATGCATGTAAAGGCTGTAGAACGTCAGCGTTTCTTCCTGCTTCGTGTCCTGCCCAGCGTCGGGCGCACTGGAGGGCTCGGTCGGGGTGCCGTTGGCGGTCTGCGGATCAGTGTCCGCAGACCCTTCCGGCTTCGGTGCCGGTGGCAGTGTCAGCGTATGGCGCAACAACGCAAAACCGCTGGAATACTCTGCCTCCCCGGTGCTGTATTGACTTGACGGATAGTTGCCATTGACGCGGTATGCAATGACCTCACCGTTTGCGATGCAGCGCACGCCGGCGTCCTGCTGCAGCGTGCCGCCCGTGCCCTGGTCGAAGTGGATGCCGCCATGCCAGATGCCATTGGCGCCAACCGGATAGGCACCGCTTTCCGCGTTCGCCAGCGCCTGCTGGTACTGTGCCGACTGCGAAGGCAGGGACTGCACCGGTGCGACGCGCGCGGCGGGTGCGCTCTGCTCGCTTTCGTCCTGGGTGGTCGCCGGTTCCTCGTCCTTCTGGACCATCACCTCGAACGGGTAGGCCCAGTCTCCCGTCGCTGCGGGCTCCTCTGCGTCCGGAAAATCAAAGGTGGACGGGGCAACATGCGTTCCCTCCACTATGACCTCGAAATGCAGGTGCGGGCCGGTGCTTCCGCCCGTGCTTCCACATTTGCCGATGGGCTGGTCCTTGCTGACATCGCTGCCCACGGCCAGGGGCGAGCGCTCCTGCATGTGTGCATAGCGGGTAAGCACCACCTTGCCACCGATGGAGTGTTCAAGCAGCACATACCAGCCCCAGCCCGTTCCCGAGGTGGCGTTGTACTGGTGGCGGACTTCCTTGACGGTGCCCCCGTACGCTGCGCGGATCGGCGTGCCTGCCGGCGCGGGCCAGTCATCGCCCTTGTGCCCGGTCGCTTTCTTGGTGATCGGATGGATCTGGAAGCCGAACTGACGGTTGCCGCGGCGATATCCCGGTCCAGGATGGTAGGGGGGCATGCGGGTTCTCTCCTTAGAACGGTTTGGTGCAGATCAGCACGGATTGATGCGGGGCGTCAGGGTCCGCCATCAGCTCGGGCCGCGCGCCCTGCGCGGATGCCGGTGAGGCCTTGAACTCACTGCCCAGGCTGCGTTTCAGGGCGCGGCGTGCCTCTTCCAGCGGTGCATCGAAATAGAGGGCGAAGACCGGGAGCGTGGTCTTCGGCACGGCAAGACGGGTGACCGTCAGACCGTGGTATTTCTCGTTCACGCAGTAGATCGCCAGCACGTCGTCGCGGTCGCAGCGCTTGGGTTCCAGTTGTTTCAGATAGGGGCTCTGCGGTGACTGGCTGTTCTCGTCGACATAGAGCGCGCCAAGCCGGCACCTGTCGAAGCCGGCCGTCGCTTCCGCGAAGCCGCGGGCGGCGGTGGCTGCGGTTGCGCTGCCGGCCATTGCCAACAGCAGCATGAAGAAAATCCGATGGTTGCGTG
The DNA here is from genome assembly GCA_023423605.1 of Pseudomonadota bacterium. Taxonomy (GTDB): domain Bacteria; phylum Pseudomonadota; class Gammaproteobacteria; order Xanthomonadales; family Xanthomonadaceae; genus Stenotrophomonas. Next base: position 5,142 of record JAFAFF010000153.1, on the reverse strand, counting down.
GCTGCATATGCTGTCCCGCCTGTGTGCCGAGAATGAAGCTCAGTCCGAAAAATCCAGGAATCGTTGTGGCAGCACGTTCACCAGGCCATTGGGAAGTGCCAGGCGGTGATCCGATGCGGCGCCGCCCAGGAAGGGATGCTCCGCAGCCTTCACCGTGAAACTTCCCGGGCACGCAAACGTGATATCGCCGCCCTCCAGGGTGACCTGGCTCTGCCCCGCCTGCAGCACGATCTTCTGCTGTGCCAGCACATCGATGCGGGTGTCGGTGGCAGTGACCGTCACGGCCTGGTCGGCCAGCATTTCCAGTTCGCCGGCGTGCGCCTGCAGGCTCACCACGCCATTGGCGGCGATCACCTTCAGCGGTCCGGTCTGCGCGAACAACGCAGCGTGTTCGCCAGCCACCGCCGTCAGCGTCTTTCCTGCGGCGCCATGCAGATCATCCTGCACGGTCAGCTGCAGGTTGCCGCCAGCATGGTTGACGGCGCTGTTCGGCGTGGCCAGGGCGATGTGATCGGGTGATTCGGCCAGTACGCGGGGTTCGGCGAACCGCTCCACGGGCCGCTCCCCGGCGCTGCGTCCGTCGCTGCCGGGTTTCATCGTGCTCTGCCCACCGATACTGCCGTGGTAACGACCGTCGGCCTCCGGATCCAGGCTCCGGTGCAATGCCTCGATGGATGAGTGTGCTTCGAATACCGGCACCTGCTGGGACTGCAATGCGTCATGCAGCGCTTCGGCGGTGCGTTGCGCGCCCTTTATCTGGCTGACCGCCTCGCTTGCATCCAGCTGTGTGGACGTGGCCGAAGCGCGTGCGGTGGTCGACAGCAGCAGCCCCTGCGTGGCGTGCACATTGCCCCAGCCGGCGGTTGCCAGTTCGAAGCCCTGGCCGCGCAGGGCGCCACGGTTGGCGGCGCCGCTGTCCAGCAGATAGCCCAGCTGCAGCGAGGAATCGGCCAGCGTGGTGTGCAGGCGCGTGCGCAACTGCCCGGGGGTGTCATCGAGCAACCATTGCTGGCTGCCGCTGCCATCATGCGTGGTGCTGAGCAGGCCGCTCAGGGTTCCAGGGTGATCGGCTTCACCCTGCAGCCCACCGCCATAGGGCGGGGCGACCTCGCCGTTGTACAGCTGTCCGGTGATGCGTGGCTGGTCGACATCACCGTGCAGGAACTCGACGAGCACTTCAGCGCCCACGCGTGGCAGGAAATGCGTGCCCCAGTTGGGGCCGGCCAGCCATTCGGCCACCGGCACCCACGTGCCAGAGCCGGCATCGCCCGGCGCGTGGCCATCAGCATCCTCCAGGCCGCCGGCATTGGGCGCGCTGCCGCGTTGCCACGCGAACTGGATACGTACCTGGTGATCGCGGTTCGGGGTTACCGCCGCATCGGACTGCCCCACCACGCGCGCGGTGAGTGGACCGTGCAGGGCAGGGCGGTCGTGCGGCCGGGAGCGCAGTGCGACGCCTTCCGGCACCGCCACGAAACGGTTGCGGTAGCCACCGCTGTCCATTTCAGGCTGTTCCTGGAGCGCTTCGATGCCGCTTTCCAGATTGTTGCGGGCGTGGTGTTCAATGGACAGCACGATGAAGCGTTGCCCGCCCTGCTGGTCATGCTGGGCAAGGGCGAACACGGTGCCGTGCGCGAGCGAGCGTACGCTGCCGGCCCCGGCATGCAGTGTCGCGGGGACCCGCAGACTGTCGAGCCGGTACTGCGCCTCCGCGTCTGCCGCGGTGGTGTCATCGAAACGACCGGCGCGTGGCTGCACATGGACTTCCAGCTCGGGCAGCTGGCCGGCATCGGCCTGGGATCGGCCCGCGCGCGCCGTCAGCGCTTCGCTGTGCCAACTGCTTACGCTCACGCTGCCCGGCGTGACCCGCCGCTGCGCCCCGAACGCAGTGATGGCATCGGTGGCTTCGGCGATATCACTGCGGTGGAAGCGCAGCGTGCCTGCATCGTGCAGCTCCGCCTGCGGGTCGAAGACCACCAGCGTATGCACCGCGCCATCATCGCCATCTACCTGCTCGAAGCGGAAGGCCAGCCCTGCCTCGGCCCACAGGCGGCAGACAAAGTCCCAGTCGCTCTCACGGTACTGGGTGGTGATGCTCCTGGCGGGCAGCGCCTGCTGGATGTCGAACCGGAAACGTGCCTGCGGGTAGCGCGCGAAGACGCGCTCGCAGATCGCGCGGACGTCCAGGTCCTGGAAGATCACCGCGTTGCGGCCAAGATCCAGCAGGGCGGTCCAGGGCGCCAGGGACAACCGCACACGGGTCAGGCCACCGTCACCGCCCAGGAACGCCGCTTCGGTGCAGATGCCGTTCCACGTGCGTTGGCTGCCGTCGTCGCAGCGCAGGCGCACCGTCAACGGCTGTTCCAGCAGTGCCGCAAGGTCGATGTCGCTGCGTGTCGCCAGGCAGTCCACATCGAAGCGGAACGGCGCGCAGACCGCTTCGCTGCCCTGCAGTTGTTCAACCACAAGTCCCTCGATGGGGGCCTGCAGCTGGATCAGGCGGTCGTGCTGGCCCGGCGCCCCAAGGGACGCCAGTTGAACCTTGGCGATATCCATATCGAAACCCTCATGGCAGGGTGATCGTGATGTGTGCGGTCCGCTGCGGCATCTGCACCACCTCGTTGTAGGCCGCCATCTGCTGTTCGGTCTGATGGCCCAGGTACATCCGCAGCCCGAAGAAACCGACCACGCCGAAGCCCGCCACCATCACCGCGGGCAACCACAGCGGCACCACGCGGCGCAGGCTGTGGCGCACGTTGTCCGGTGGCAGTGCGTGCGGCGCGAAACCGTGGCGACTGCCCTTCAGGTAGATGATCTCATCGCCCAGGCGTGCGGTCAGGTAGCCGAGCTTTTCCGGGCCTTCCAGGCGGTATTTGCCTTCAAAGCCCAGCAGCAGGCAGTAGTGGTACACCTCCAGCGAAGGCAGTCGCGGTGCCCCCTGACGGCGCAGCTCTTCCAGCCGGTCGAAGAAATGTTCGCCTGCAAGATGCTCGCCGAACAGCCGCAGCTGCAGCGGATTGCGTTCCCAGGTTTCGTGCAGGTGCGAAGGCTGGGACAGGATGGCTTCGTCGACCGCAGCGCAGAACGCGTACTTGGCCGCGTAGATGTCCTCTGCGGCGATGCCCAGCTTCACTGCACCGCGCTCCACGTTGTCGAGGTACTTCTGCACCGTAGACACGAAGGATTCGGCGTCGGCCGGCAAGCGTCCGCGCTTTATCAGCAGCAGCAGATAGAACGCATCGGCCATCAGGTCCTGCAGGCTCTGCGGCGCAGATGCCGCGGCACCAGACAGCGGCGCCGCACCGGCGGCGCTGCCGGACATCAACGAGGGCATCGGGCCCGGGGTAGGGGGAAGAGGTGGGTTGATCATGATGTCACCGCGATGAGTTCCATCTTCAGGTCACGAATGCCGGCCGGTACGTAGATCGTCACCGACTGGGCCTTCAACATGCGCTCGTACAGCGCGCTGCGGGTATCAAGCTGGAAGTAGTAACTGCCGGGGCGCACCGGAATCGCGGCCGGGACCTGCGCGGCATGCGCCAGTTTCACGCCGGGCAGCGCCGAAAGCACGCACTTGTCCACATCGTCGGGAGCGCCGACCTTGAAGCGTACCGGTACGGTCTGCACCAGCTCCTGGCCGGGCAGGTCCGCCGACACCGACAGGTAGAAGGTAGCGCCTTCGTCGATGCGCTGCGAATCGATGCGGCCCAGGTGGAAGGACGGCTTGACCTCGTGCAATGGAATCTGGAAGTAGCGCGTGGAAATGACGGTGTCCAGCAGGTCACGGACGATCGCGAACAGGCGCTCGAAGCCTTGCTGCGGCTGCTCATGCCGGTACGCGGGCAGGTCGCCCAGCTGGTAGGCGCTGGAAAAGGTCATCAATGCGCCGGCCATCCGCAGCAGTTCCTGGTGCAGTCGTTCCGGGTGCAGGCGCGGGTGCTGCAGCAGATGGGCAAGCGCACCGAAAGAGCTGTTGATGGTGTGCAGCAGCCAGAAGGAGGCGATGTCCCCGGAGCGGAACTCGATGATGTTCTGCGAGGTCTGGCGATGCAGGCCATACAGTGCATCGACCTTCGCCTGCAGGGAATCGAGCATGCCGCGGACATCGTTGGCCAGTGCCGCAGACGCATCGATTGCCAGGCACGGCGGGATGAAGGCTTCGTCGAGCTCGAAGCCGCCTGACGCGGTACGGCGGACACGGGCGACTGCGATGGAGGTATAGGCGTCGCGCGGTTGATCATCGGTGAGCAGGCGCACCTGCTTGCCCAGATAGGCAAGATCGGCATCGGCTGCGTCGGTGTAGAGATCCTTGGTGGGGCGGTCGGCCTGGCGATAGCGCGCGCTCTGCGTCGAGTCGCCCGAAGCACAGTTGTCACCGTCATCGCGCAGCAACGGCAGCGCCAGGTGGATGGTAGTGGCGCCCATGCCGGCCGGCAGATCTTTCAGCGACAGTGCGTCGGGCAGCGTGTCGTGCGCGGGCGCATCGTAGGATTCGCTGTCGGCAAACACGACCGACAGATCCAGTGGCCGCAGCGTTCCCCCGGCCAGTGCCTGCGGATCGAAGCGGATCCGGCGGCACCCCCAGCCGTACGGGTGCAGCACGCTGGAAAGATCCTGCAGCCGTGCTTCGTGGTAGGCGTCCTGTCGCTGGAAATGCTGTGGACGCAGGAACAGGCCTTCGCCCCACAATACTTTGGACATCCTGCTTACATGTGACACGGTTCGGTCCTTGAAAAAGCTTGAAGTGAAACCGGCGACGCGATGGCCCTGGAGCGGAGCGGCCCTGGACAGCCCGATCAGGCGTAGCGTGCTGCCGGGGAAATACTAAACCACGCTCAGGTCCCTGCCGCGTTCATTGTGCGCATCGCACCGAGGCGAGGCTGGAGGAATCCGTCGCCAACCGGGTGAGGAGCGCGCTGGACCGCGGCGTGGTAAGCGCGCAGGCATGCACGCCCAGCGTGATTCCCGCTTCGCCCAGTTGCGGGTCCGTGGCGTCAAAGGCGAAGCGCCAGCGGTTTTCGGCCGGTGCACGGAACAGCGCCACCACGCCGATCACGCCGATGCCATCGGACAGTTTTTCATCCAGCGTCTGGCGACTTCCCGGCGTAAGAACGATCTCGTTCACTGAAAGAAGGTCCGCGC
>JAFAFF010000129.1 GCA_023423605.1 Pseudomonadota bacterium | reverse complement strand
CTGTATGTGTATTCGGCCGTGGTGCTGAAGCGGCCGATGGACTGGCGTTACCAGCTGATCGCGTTGCGACTCATGCACCAGTACGCGAAGGCCGCCGGGGTGTCGTGGGCAAGCTCGCCGGACGAGGTGGCCGACCTGGCATTGCCGGCGGAACTGCAGCCGATAGCGGAGCGCCTGCTGCAGGGCCAGCCACTGGCGGCGGCGCAGGAACAGCTGCTGCGCCGTGGATACGTTACGCAATCAGCACACTGGAACTTTGATGCGCTGGGCGATACCGCCCTGACATATGCGGCCGACGCCAGCGTCAGCGACCTGCCCTTTCGTCCTGGGCCGGGCCTCTTCTACATCAACCGGCCCACGGATGATGGGCGGCGCGTGATCCTCGCAAATGCCTGACCCCCGCTGCACGGCAACGCCCCAGCCAACCCGGTAGAGCGGGGCTCTGCCCCGCTACGCGATATGGCCCCAGCCGGGCAGAGCCCGGCTCTACGCGACTGTCGCGCGGGCCAACCCGGGGTCAGCTGGCTGCGCGGGTCAGGTCCAGCAGTTCATCGGCATCGAACCCGGCCAGCAGGCGCGCTTCGATGTTGAACGGGCCATGCAGGTAGCCGCCCGCATACTCCTGCAACAACGCCCTGAAACGCGCGCGTGGCTCCACGCCGGCGCGCTCGCAATACCAGCGGTACCAGCGCGAGCCGGCCGCGACGTGCGCAACCTCCTCACGGAGAATGATTTCCAGCACATCGGCGGTCTGCTGATCGCCGGAAGCACGCAGCTTGTCGATCATCGATGGCGTCACATCCAGGCCGCGGGCTTCAAGCACGCGCGGCACCAGGGCCATGCGCGCAAGGCCATCGCCCGCGGTCTTTTCGCACATCTCCCACAGGCCGTTGTGCGCCGGGAAATCACCGTAATCATGGCCGTTGGCCAGCAGGCGCTCACGCAGCAGCATGAAATGCCGTGATTCGTCGTCGGCGCAGCTGACCCAATCGGCATGGAACGCACCCGGCAGGCCGCGGAAACGGTAGACCGCGTCCCAGGCCAGGTCGATGGCGTTGAGCTCGATATGGGCGATGGCGTGGATGAATGCCGCGCGGCCGGCGGCGCTTCCCAGTCGTCGCCGCGGCACGTCACGCGGCAATACCAGCTGCAGGTGCGCAGGCCGCCCCGGCATGCGGATGGGTTGCGGCGGCGCTGCGTCGGCCGGCACCTTCAGCTGGCCGGCGCGGAACGCCGCTGCATGCGCCTGGGTGAGTGCCACCTTGCGCAACGGATCGGCTTCGGCCAGGCACTGCTGCGCGGCGCGCAGCAGATCGCCCTGGACATCGGCACCCACCCCCACGCCCACGATCAGGCGCGGCGCTTGTGCTTGGCGTCGTCCGAACGCAGCTGCTGGATGCGTTCGAAATAGCCCGGTTCGATACCGGTGGGGTAATGGCCGTTGAAACAGGAGGAATCGAAATTGCGCAGCGCCGGATTCCCTTCGCTCACCGCCGCTTCCATGTCTTCGATGTCCTGGTAGACCAGCCAGTCGCAGCCCAGGTGCTGTTCGATTTCCTCGATGCTGCGGTTGTGTGCGACCAGCTCTTCGGCAGCCGGCATGTCGATACCGTAGATGTTCGGGTAACGCACCGGCGGCGCGGCGCTGGCCAGGTACACCTTGCGCGCGCCGGCATCGCGCGCCATCTGCACGATCTGCTGGCTGGTGGTGCCGCGCACGATGGAATCGTCCACCAGCAGCACCACGCGGTTGCGGAATTCCAGGTGGATCGGATTGAGCTTGCGGCGCACGGATTTCACCCGCTCGCCCTGCCCCGGCATGATGAAGGTGCGGCCGATGTAACGGTTCTTGATGAAGCCTTCGCGGTACTTCACGCCCAGCACGTTGGAGATTTCCAAGGCGGCATCGCGCGAGGTATCCGGAATGGGAATGATCGTGTCGATATCGTGGTCCGGGCGCAGGCGCAGGATCTTCTCGCCCAGCTTGATGCCCATGCGCATGCGCGCCTTGTGCACCGACACGTTGTCGATCATCGAATCCGGGCGCGCGAAGTACACGTATTCGAAGATGCACGGGGTGTGCTCGGCCGGTTCGGCGCAGATTTCCGAGAACAGCTCGCCGCGCGCGGTGATCACCAGCGCTTCGCCAGGCTGCACGTCGCGCACGCGCTGGAAGCCCAGCACGTCAAGCGCCGCGGATTCGGAGGCCACGATGTATTCATCACCTTCGTCGTGGCTGCGCTTGCCCAGTACCAGCGGCCGGATGCCATGCGGATCGCGGAAGGCGACCAGGCCCAGACCCAGCACCACGCTGACCACCGCATAGCCGCCCTTGCAGCGCCGATGCACGTGCGAGACCGCGCGGATGGCCGCTTCCGGCGACAACTGGCGCTGTGCATCCAGTTCGTAGGCGAATACGTTCAGCAGCACTTCGCTGTCCGATTCGGTGTTGACGTTGCGGCGGTCGGCTTCGAACACCTGGCGACGCAGGTCTTCGGTGTTGATCAGGTTGCCGTTGTGGGCCAGCGCGATGCCATACGGCGAATTGACGTAGAACGGCTGCGCTTCGTCCATGCCTTCCGAACCGGCGGTCGGATAGCGCACGTGGGCGATGCCGACCCGGCCTTCCAGCGTGGACATGGTGCGCGCATCGAACACATCGCGCACCAGCCCGTTGGCCTTCTGCACGCGCAGCCGCGTGCCGTCGGCGGTGGCGATGCCCGCCGCGTCCTGGCCACGGTGCTGGAGGACGGTCAGGCCGTCATAGAGCTGCCCGGCGACGTTCTGGTTGCCGACGATTCCGACGATGCCACACATGTTGCGCTATCTCCGCTGGGCGTTGCCCATCTACAGTGAAGGTGGCCGTGCCTGGCCGGGTGGACCGTTCCGTGGCGGATCCGGTTCGTCCGCACGCTTCTGCGCCGGATCGATATTGGCCGGTAGTGCCGGGGCATTCGCGTGCTCGCCTGCCGCGCCCCTGGCCGGGTCCACGGTACGCGGCCATCCGCGTCCCGCCACCACCTCGCCGAGGACACCATTATCGCCTGTCGCGGCCGGCTTGCCCAACCCGCTTTCCAGGAAACCGGGCGACTCCGTCAACGCCGGGGGCAACGCCTGTGGCAGGGCGTCCGGCAGGGTCTGCTGCAGGTGGTGCAGGGGCTGTGATACGTCCGGCAACTGCACCTGCATCCACGCCACCACCGGCTGCAGCCACGGGCGCAGGCGCGATTGCTGCCACGCCGGGTCCGCGGGCAGCGACGTGAAGCCGGCGAGCAGCAGCAGCACGGCGCAGATGAGCCCGCCACGCACCACCCCCACCAGGCCGCCCAGCAGGCGGTCCACGCCACCCAGCAGCGCCAGCCGCAACGCGCCGCGCAACAACAGGCCCAGCAGGCTGACCACCAGCATCACCGCCAGGAACACGCCGAGGTAACCGCCCAGCAGGTGGCCGGTCCCTGGCGGATCGGGCGCGGCCCAGGCCTGCGCGGCCTGGTTGCCGAACTGGAAGGCGGCCCACCCGGCCAGCAGCCAGGACAGCAGGCCCACCACGATGCCGACGAAGCCGCGCACGAAGCCGAGCACGGCGGACAACACGATCACCGCCGCCAGCACCATGTCGATCATCGGGCGGGGCCCCTGCCGGGTGCGCGCGGGGCCGCGATCATCAGGGGTGCGGACGGACCATGCCGGCCACGCCGACACGCGCGGCCACCTGGGCCTTCAGCTGGTCGGCTTCGGCGCGGTTGGCGACCGGTCCCACGCGCACGCGGTTGAGCGTGCCCTTGTCGGTGCGTACCTGTTCGACGAACGCGCTGAAACCGGCGGCGCGCACCTTGTCGCGCAGCGCATTGGCATCGCTGGCCTGGGCGAACGCGCCCAGCTGCACGGCGAAGCCGACACCACTGGCGGCAGGTGCCGGCGGCGCCTTGGTTTCGGGCTTGTTCTCACGCCGGGTTTCGGGCGTTGCGGCGGGCTTCGCTTCCGGCTTGGCCGCAACCGCTGCAGGCTTGGGGTCCGGCTTGGCCGGCTCGGGCCTGGGCGGTTCCGTGCGCGGCCGGGTGGCGGCCGGCAACGGCTGCGTCTGCACCGGATTGCCCGCCACGGGAGCGGCGTTCGTCGCTGTGTCCGGTGCAGGTGCCGCAGCGGCGGTCTGACGCTCGTCGCCGGCATCCAGGGTGACCACTTCGGCCTTCACATCGCTGCGGATCTTCACCGCCTGCAGCCGCGCGGCTTCGGCCTGCGCGCGGTCGGCGAACGGCCCGACGCGCACACGCCACGCCTGGCGGCCGTTGAGCGTGGCCGGCTCGGCGAAGCCCGGCAGCTGCGCGCCCTTGAGGTAGGCGATCACCGCATCGGCATCGGCCTGGCTGGCATAGGCACCGAAGGTCACCGCATAGTTGCCCGCCGCCGCTCCCGGGCCTTCGCCGTCGGTGGCCGCAGGCGCCGTGGTGGTGGAGGTTTCCTGCACGGGGCGCGCGGCGCCCTGCAGCCCGGTGGCACCGCCCGCCGGGACCGCCAGCGGCAGCTCGCGGGTTTCGAACTGGGCGTTGGCCGGCGCGTCCGGCACGGTGATGGATACGCTGTCGGCGGAACTGTCGCGGGCCGGCCCGGTGACCAGCATCGGCAGGAAAATCACGGCCAGCGCCACCAGCACGATGGCACCGATCAAACGTTGCTTCAAGGACGTATCCACGATTGGCAGGCAGCAGGTGGGAACTGCCGATGATTATACGGATGCGGTGCGCGACGGCGTGGGCAATGGATGAACGGGATCAGCGCGCGGCCTGCAGCCACTGCAGCGCCTGCGCAGCGGTGTGGAAGGAACCGAACACCAGCACGCGATCTCCCGGCCGTGCTGCGGTGACGACGGCCTGCAACGCGTGTTCCACCGTATCGGCCTGTGCGGCATCTTCTGCCACGGTCCCGGCCAGGCGTGCCGCCAATGCGGCTGCGTCCTGTCCCCGGGCGCCCGGCAGCCCGGCCAAGGTCCATTCCGCCACCACGCCAGCTGCATCCTTGTCCTGCAGGGCGGCATACACCGCCAGGGAGCGACCGGTCACCGGCGCGGCATCCAGCGCGCGCGCCAGTGCCTGGGCCGCCTGCGGGTTGTGTCCGACATCCACCAGCACCTCCACGCCATCGCGCTGG
>JAFAFF010000082.1 GCA_023423605.1 Pseudomonadota bacterium | reverse complement strand
GCCGGGAGGTGACGACCAACGGTCGTCACCCACCACCAGGCCAGATCACCCACCAAGGCCAGTCACCCACCAGGCCAGGTCATCAAGGCAGCCTCACCCCTGCCAGCTGCGCAGACCACGCGCGATGCGCTCGACCGCCTGCTGCAACCGCGGCACCTCCTGCGTATAGGCCAGCCGTACATGCTGGTTCGCGCGATGAAAGCCGAAATCGAGGCCGGGGGTGAAAGCCACGTGCTCGGTTTCCAGGAAGTGCGCGCAGAAGGCCTGCGCATCATCGGTGAAGGCACTGACGTCCGCATACAGATAGAACGCGCCCTGTGGTTCCACGTCGATGCGGAAACCCAGTTCGCGCAGCGCGGGCAACAGGAAATCGCGGCGCTTGCGGAAGGCCTCGCGCCGCGCTTCGAAGATCGCCGTCGCCTCATCGCTGAAACAGGCCAGCGCCGCGTGCTGGGCGATGCTGGAAGCGCTGATGTACAGGTTCTGCGCCAGCTTCTCCAGTTCCCGTACTGCGGCAGGTGGTGCGACCAGCCAGCCGAGCCGCCATCCGGTCATGCCGAAGTATTTCGAGAAACTGTTCAGCACGAATGCCGAATCGTCCACCTGCAGCACGCTCGGCGCATCCATGCCGTAGGTGAGGCCGTGGTAGATCTCATCCACCACCAGATGGCCGCCGCGTCTGTGCAGTGCCTGCGACAGTCCACGCAGCTGTTCGGCCGACAACACCGTGCCGGTGGGATTGGCGGGCGAGGCGACCAGCGCGCCCACGCTGTCATCGTTCCAGTGTGATGCAATCCGTTCGGGCGTGAGCTGCCATGCCGTGCGCGCATCCACCGGCACCAGCTGCGCGCCGCCTTCCACCAGGCGCAGGAAATGGCGGTTGCAGGGATATCCGGGATCGGCCAGCAGCCAGTGCCTGCCGGGATCCACCAGCAGGCTGCTGGCCATCAGCAACGCGCCGGAACCACCGGGCGTGACCAGGATCCGTTCGGGATCGATGTCGAGTCCGTAATGGCTGCGGTAGAAACCGGATATCGCTTCACGCAGGGCGGGCAGGCCACGCGCAGCGGTATAACGCGTGTGGCCGGCCGCCAGTGCGGCCTGGCCGGCGCGTACCACCGGCTCGGCGGTGGTGAAGTCCGGTTCGCCGATCTCAAGGTGGATCACATCGTGCCCGGCCTGCTCCAGCGCCTGCGCGCGGGCCAGCAGGGACATGACGTGGAAGGGAGCGATTTCGTGGCTGCGCCGGCTGTAGCCCGGCGTGGGGGGCGGGGTGCTCATGCCATCCATGGTACGCCCCGCAGCCCGGACGACGTCGGCGTCATTACGGAAATCGTGGGTCTGCCGCCACTGGCGGAGCCTCCACTGGCGTGGATTCCGGCACGTTGCCCAGGTGTGACCACCGACAGGGTTGTCGGCAGGCCGGCCACCGCCCAGACTCGGGCGCAGGGAAGCCGTTGCATTCCCGCGCCTGGAGCCCTATCTCGTGAAATCGACCCTCTGCCTGCTGCTTGCGAGCCTGATGACCACCACCGCCGCCACCGCTGCAACTCCTCCCGTCCCGCCGGATGTCGAAAAGCGTCCTCACGTGGTCAAGGCGCCGTTTGGTGCTACCCGCAACGATGATTATTACTGGTTGCGCGATGACAAGCGCGAGGACAAGGCGATGCTGGCCTATCTGCAGGCCGAAAACGCGTATACCGACCAGGTGCTTGCGCCGCTGAAACCGCTGCAGGACACGCTGTACAAGGAAATCGTCGCGCGCATCAAGCAGGACGATTCCAGCGTGCCGGCACGCGAACGGGGATATTGGTATTACACCCGTTACGAGACCGGCCAGGATTACCCGATCCACGCACGTCGCAAGGGCGACATGCAGGCGGCCGAGGAAATCCTGCTGGACGTGAACCAGATGGCGGCCGGCAAGGGCTATTTCAGCGTTGGCGCGGTGGAGGTCAGCCAGGACAACCAGCTGCTGGCCTGGGCCGATGATGATGTGGGTCGTCGCCAGTACGTCATCCGCTTCAAGGACCTGCGCAGCGGGCAGGTGCTGCCCGATGTCCTCACCGGCACGTCCGGGAACATGGTGTGGGCCGACGACAACCGCACCGTGCTGTATGTGGAAAACGATCCGGAGACGCTGCTCACCGTGCGCGTGAAGAAGCATGTGCTGGGCACGCCGGCCAGTGCCGATACGGTTGTCTACGAAGAAGACGACGACAGTTTCTACATGGGCATTGGCCGCACCCGCGACGATCGCTTCATCACCATCGGCCTGCACAGCACGGTGACCTCCGAGGAACGTTACGCACCCGCCAGCGACCCGGAACGCTTCACCGTGCTGGCACCGCGCCAACGCGACGTGGAGTATGACGCCGATCATTTCGACGGACGCTGGGTGATCCGCACCAATGACGGAGCGAAGAATTTCAAGCTGGTCACCGCGCCGAGCGACGCGACCTCGCGCAGCCAATGGCAGGACTGGATCGCGCATGATCCGGCGGTCTACATCGAAGGCTTCGAGCTGTTCGATGGCTTCAGTGCCATCGCCGAGCGTTCCGAAGGCCTGGAGCGCATCCGTCTGTTGTTCAAGGACGGCCGCACCGACTACGTGAAGGCCGATGAATCGGCGTATTCGATGGGCCTGGGCGACAACACTGAAGCCGATACGCCGTGGTTGCGGTATGCCTATACCTCGATGACCACCCCGACCACGGTGTATGAACTCAATACGCAGACTGGCGAGCGTCGCCAGTTGAAGCAGCAGCCGGTGATCGGCTATGACGCTTCGAAGTATGAAACCGAGCGTGTCTGGATCACCGCACGTGATGGCGTGAAGGTGCCGGTGTCGCTGGTCTACCGCAAGGGTTACCAGAAGGATGGCAAGGGCGCGCTGTTCCAGTACGCCTACGGCAGCTACGGGATGTCGATGGACCCGTACTTCAACCAGACCGCGGTGAGCCTGCTGGACCGTGGCGTGGTGTATGCCATCGCGCATATCCGCGGAGGCCAGGAAATGGGCCGCGACTGGTATGAGAACGGCAAGCTGCTGCACAAGCAGAACACCTTCAACGACTTC
>JAFAFF010000076.1 GCA_023423605.1 Pseudomonadota bacterium | reverse complement strand
GTGGACCAGGTGGATGCCCCCTGGCTGGTGGTACATGCCCCGGCACACCCGAATGGCCGCGCGCTGCTGGTGATTCCCGGCGGTGGCTACCAGCGGGTGGTGATCGACCGCGAAGGCAGCGAACTGGTGCCCGACTGGGTCGACCGCGCCGGCTACACGCTGTTCGTGCTGCGCTACCGGCTGCCGGAAGCGGCGCGCGACCGCCAGGCCGCGCTGGCCGATGCCCAGCGGGCGATGCGGCTGATCCGCGCGCAGGCGGCGCAGCGCGGCCTGCAGGCCGACAGCGTGGCGGTGATGGGATTCTCCGCGGGGGGACATGTGGCAGCGCGATTGGCCACCGGCTTCGACGCTCCGGTCTATCCGGCCACCGATGCGACCGACCGTATCAGCGCACGGCCGGCGCGGGCGATGCTGGTCTACCCGGTGATCGACATGGGCGGGCAGGCGCACCCGGGTTCGCGGCAGCGCCTGCTGGGCGCCGATGCGGATGCCGCATTGGTCGCGCGTTATTCCATGCAGCGCCAGGTGCGCGGTGACATGCCGCCAACGCTGCTGCTGCATGCCGCCGATGATGACGTGGTCAGCGTGGACAACAGCCTGTTGATGGCGCAGGCGCTGGCCGCGCAGGGCGTGCAGCACGAACTGCACGTCTTCGCGCGGGGCGGCCATGGCTTCGGCATGCGCGCTCCGGACGGTTCGACCACGGCCCTGTGGCCATTGCTTGCGCAACGCTGGCTGCAGGGCAGTGAGGACACTTCCCATGAATGACCCACGTGCCGACCAGCAGCGTCGCCGTTTCCTGCGCGACAGTGCGCGCTGGGCACTGGCCGCATCCACGGCGTCCCTGCTGCCGCAGGCATTCGCCGCGCCCACCCCGCGCGCCGACCGGCAGGTACTGGCGCGGGTGCGCGGTGGCCGCGTGCGTGGCCAGCGCGAACACGGCATCAACGTGTTCCGCGGCCTGCGCTACGGCGCCGATACCGCCGGTTGCCGTTTCCAGCCGCCGCGCCGCGAGGCCGCATGGCGTGGCATCGCCGACGCGCTTGCCTTCGGCAACGCCGCTCCGCAGGGCGGCGGCGAGGGCCCCGGCAGCGAGGACTGTCTGTTCCTCAACGTCTGGACGCCCGCGCTCGGCGATGGCGGCAGGCGGCCCATCCTGGTCTACATCCATGGCGGCGGCTTCAACAATGGTTCCGGCAGCGATCCGCTGTATGACGGCAGCGCGCTGTGCCAGCGCGGTGACGTGGTGGTGGTCACCGTCAACCATCGGCTCAACGTGTTCGGCTACCTGTATCTGGGCGACCGCGGCGATCCACGCCTGGCCGCATCCGGCAATGTCGGCCAGCTCGACCTGGTGCAGGCACTGCAGTGGGTGCGCGAACACGCCGCCACGTTCGGCGGAGACGCGGACAACATCACCGTGTTCGGCCAGTCCGGCGGTGGCGCCAAGATCGCCACGCTGATGGCGATGCCCGCTGCGCGGGGTCTGTTCCATCGTGCCTGGACGATGAGTGGCCAGCAGGTGACCGCGGCGGGCCCGCGGGCCGCGGCGCAGCGCGCGACGATCGCGATGCAGGCGGTGGGCGCGGCCGACGCAGGCGACCTGCTGCGGCTGTCGGCCACCGACCTGCTGGCCGCCACCCGGGTACGCGATCCTTCGCGGGTGGAAGACACCGGCCTGTATTTCGGTCCGGTACTGGATGACGTGGTGCTGCCCGCACATCCGTTCTGGCCACAGGCGCCGGCACAATCGGCCGGCATTCCCATGGTGATCGGCAACACCCATGATGAGACCCGTGCGTTCCTCGGCAACGATCCGGCCAACTTCGCGCTGACCTGGGAATCGCTGCCGGCGAAGCTGGAAAGGGAACAGTACGTGGACCTGCGGCCGGAACGGATCATCACCGGCTACCGTCGGCTGTATCCGCACTACACGCCATCGCAGGTGTTCTTTGCGGCCACCACGGCCGGCCGCTCCTGGCGTGGGGCGGTGGAAGAACTGGAAGCCCGCGCGCGCCAGGCAGCGGGGGCCGCGCCCACCTGGGCCTACCAGCTGGACTGGGGTTCGCCGCTGCAGGGCGGCAGGCTGGGGGCATTCCACACCCTGGACATTCCACTGGTGTTCGACAATGCCGGCCTGCCCGGTTCCCGTACCGGCGACGGTGATGATGCACGCGCGCTGGCCGCGACGATGAGCGATGCGCTGATCGCCTTCGCGCGCCACGGCGACCCCAACCATGCCGGGCTGCCACACTGGGAGCCCTACAGCCTGCCGCGCCGGCAGACCCTGCTGTTCGATCGCCGCAGCACGCTCGTCGATGATCCGCGCGGCGGCGAGCGTGAGCTGTACGGGCAGGCACCCTTCATCCAGCGGGGCACGTTCTGAGCAGGACGCCTTGCTGGTGGGACACCAGTGCGTCGCAAATGGCACGGCATCTTTTCGTTTTACGCGCAGATTTTCGTCGAAAATGCCCTTATCGCCGCCATCGGAAGGCGCTGAACATTCTGTTAACGGGCATTTCATAGACTCCCTATATGGGAGAAACAACGGCACCACTACAGTTCCGCGGACGTCAGCACCTGATCGACGCGATGGACGCAGCGGTGGGACTATGCGATCCGCGGTTGGTTACGCGCGCCTTGAAGAAGGTGCTGCGCGAGGCGATCGCCGATCCGCGGATCGTCCTGCCGCCCTGCGTGGGGCGCCCGCTGGCAGGTCGTTATGCGCGCCGCGAGCTGCACCGCAGTGCCGAGCTGGGCTACAGCGTGATCGCCATGTGCTGGGGGCCCGGCCAGGGCACGCCGCTGCATGACCACGATGATCTGTGGTGCGTGGAAGGCATCTGGCAGGGCGAACTGGTCGTAACGCCTTATTCCCTGCTGGAGCGCGACGGCGATCGGTTCCGTTTCGCGCCGCAGGATGCGCTGTACGGCATGCGCGGCACCGCCGGCTGCCTGATTCCGCCGCATGAACATCATGTGCTGCGCAACGCCAGTGACCAGCATCCGGCGGTATCGGTACATGTGTACCAGGCGCCGATGGAGCGCAGTGCCGTGTTCGATCCGCTGGGCGCTGGCTGGTACCAGCGCCGGGTAAAACGGATGGAAACCGACGCGGCCTGATTGCCGTGTTCCTGGTCCACACCGGGATGTGGTGGGTGCCGACCGCTGGTCGGGACCGGGATGTGGTGGGTGCCGACCGCTGGTCGGCACCGCGGTCAACCGGCTGCGGGATGCACGGCGCGGCGCGCCGACGCCTCGACCAACGGTCGGGCGCCACCTCAGACCAAACCGCACCTCAGACCAAACCGCACCTCAGTCCGGGCGCCACCTCACGGCAAGCCCCACCTCCAGGCCGGGCACCGTCTTCAGCGGCTACGGCTCTCAGCGTGGTGGGTGCCGATCGTCGGTCGGCACGTCGACCCTGTTGTTGAGCCGTGTCACTTCCTCACCATCGTCGGCCAGCAGCACGCGCACGCGCAGGCTGTCGCGGTCGCCGGCCGGCAGCGGCAGCGACACCCGGGTGGTCCTCGGCAGCAGGTCGGCGGGAGCGTCCATCGCCGGCACCTCGGTCCGCGCGATCTCCCGGCCATGTGCATCTTCCAGTACCGCCACGCCCACGCCGGTGCCCACATGGCCCAGGCTGTGCACGGTGACATGCACCTGGCGTCCATCCACACGCACATCGCCACGACCGATGCCGAGATCGGCGCGCTGTTGCACCGGGGTTCCCGCTGCGATCCGCTCGAACTCGAACACCTCGGTCTTTCCGGGCTGGAACCGCAGTGGCGTGCTGACGCTGGTCTCCAGCAGCATCTCCTGCTCGCGTGCGCGGCCATCGATGCGGCCATCGCCGTCGGCATCCACGCCGCTGCGCACGCGCCAGGTACCGCCGGCCACGTTCCAGCCGGTCATGTCGGCATCGATCACCTGCCGGCCAAGATTGTGGCTGGTGATGGTGAAGCGTTCCCGCGACGGTGCGTGCACCAGCAGCGCCACCTGTTCGGCATCGCCATCGTGCGCGAAACGCCAGCTCACCGTGTGTCCCGGCCAGCTCTGGTTGCGCTTCAGGGCGATGCCGCCCAGGCGCGCACGCTGCAGGAACTCGCTGGGTGCCTCCACGCGATCGGACCACCAGTGGCCTTCGGTGTTCATGTATTCGCGCTGTGCCTTGGCCTGGATGCCATCGGCGTGCAGTGCGGCGATGTACTTCATGTCACCGGTGGCCTGCCATGCCATCAGGCTGGCGAATCCGGTCCTGCCCGCATCGGCATCGGCGATCAGCCCCGGGTACCAGTCCTGCTGCCGGCCCAGTACCTCGACGTAATTCTCGCCCAGGTTGGCCAGCGCCCCGGGACCACCACGCGCCACGCGGTAGTCCAGCGCCTGCAGGTACTTCGCATCGCCGGTCCAGCGCCACGCCGCCCAGAAGGTGTGCATGATGTCGCCGCTGCCGGAACCGTTGTTGAGCTCGCCGCCACGGGTCGCACCGGTCGCCCAGTTGATCTCGTTGGGCAGGGTGAAGCGGCCGCTGACGTCGGTGCCGGCGTGGGCCAGGTAGCCGTCGGCCAGGCCGGTCACCAGCCTGCGGCCGGTGGCGTCGGCGTTGTACTGGCCGAGCAGGAAGGCAGGGTGCAGCACCGGGAACGAATACGGCTTCTGCCACTGCCAGTTCGGTTCGCGATACACCTTGTTGCCACCGAACCAGTTGCTGGAAAACAGCACATGGCCCTGCGGGTTGCGCAGGATGATCTTCTCGTCGAAGGCCTTCACCGTTTCCATCAGGCGCTCGATGGTGAGCGGGTCGCCCCAGTTGAGGTACAGCATCGCGCTGTTGGCGTTGATGCCTTCCTCGTAGGAGTGCAGTTCATCGGTCTCGATGGTGCTCAGACCATTGCTGAACATGCCATTGCGGTAGATCGCGTCGGACAGCGCGGTCAGCGAGGCATTGAGGCGGTCCGGCTGCACCCCCATCAGCGCCAGTCCGGGCCACTGCTGGGTCAGGTCGGAATCATCGGAGATGCCACCGCCGAAATCGCCGTAGGCCACCTGGCGGTTGTCGATCCACCAGTCGACGAAGCGCCGTACGTATTTCAGGTCCTGCACCTGGTTGAACGCCCAGGCCGGCACGCCGGCGGGAACCTCCGGCGCGGTGAACGGCGGCCTGCCCTGGCTGTTGTAGCTGATGTAGTTCCAGTACAGGCGGCCGAGCGCATGGTCCGGGTCGACCCGCAGCAGGTCGCTGAGATCGGCATACACGCGTGCGTACAGGCGCTGGCGCTTGGAGGTGGTGTGCTCTTCCACCAGGAAACCCCAGTTGTCGCGCACCTGGTTGAAGCGGTCGGCGACATGTTCGCCGATGGCCTCGGCGCGTGGCTTGAACACCATGCGGATGGCCGCGCCATCCAGCGCCTGCGCGTTGAAGCCGGGCGCGGCCGAGGCGATGCTCAGCCACAGGCTGTCGGCGGTCAGGATGCGGTCGCGCAGGTCCAGGAACACGGTACGCTTCTGCCCCAGCGGCACCGAGACCGACACATCGATCATGTCGCGTGCCGGCCAGATCGGATCCTTGATGCGGATGTCCAGCGGAATCAGTCCATCGTGTGTTGCCGGCAGATCCAGCGCCGGCAGGTCGATGGCCACGCCATCCAGGCCGTCATGCATGTTTTCCCAGCTGTACGCCCAACTGCGGATCAGCGGCTGGTCCGCCGGTGCGTCGCCCACGCCGGAGGGCACCAGCACATGGACGATGGGCCGCGGCTGCGCGGGCAGGCTGTCGGCGCTGCGCCGACGCGAACCGGCGCCCTTGGGCAGGGCCATCACCATGCTGCGTTCGGCCTGCGGGTAGCGGCCGTCGATATAGCGACGCAGCGCTTCCAGGTTGGTGTAGTCCGGCTGTGCCTGGCTGTCGATGAAGTAGGTCTGTTTGACGCTTCCTTCCGGCTCGGCGCCTTTCTCCACGTGGTATGCCCATATCTCCTGGATCGGGGTTTCCTGTTCCACGTTGGAAAAGCGCAGCACACCGCCGCGGGTGGCGGGGATGTCATCCACGCTGCGCACCACGCCGCGGGGCCGGCGCAGCAGCACGGTGCCGGCGCTGGCGGCGTCGGCGCCATGGGCCAGTGTGCCGAAGGCCGCGCCACGCACCTCCACGCGGTTCACCGTTTCCCCATCGGGCAGGGTCAGGTCCAGGTGCCGGCCGCCTTCCACATAGGTATTCCAGTCCGGCAACTGGAAGTAGTCGTTGCGGCCTGGCAGCCGCGAGCGGTTGTAGACGCCCGGCCAGGTGGTCTCGGCGATGCCGTCGGTGGCCTTCCACATCCATTGCTTCAGGTCGCGGGTATCGGCGAATTCCACCTTGCGGATGCGCGTGCCGGCCGCAGCCAGCACCGGTGGCGCGGCGCCTTCCCAGCCGAACCGATGGCGCCAGGCGCGTTCGTCGGCCGGCAACTGTACGGTGGTGGAGGCATCGCTGCCGCGCGCCAGTGCAGCCACCGCCGACGCATCGAGCATGCGATCGTAGACGCGGATGTGCTGGAAATCGCTGCCGCGCAGGAAATTGTAGCGGCTCTGCACCCGGTAGGGCGCCATCACGCGGCCGGCAAGGCCGAGCTGGTCCAGGGCGGCGTCGTAGTCGCCGGTGGCCTGCGCACGCGCCACTTCGCGGCCATCGATGGACAGGCGCACACCCTGCTCTTCATCCCAGGAGAAGGCCAGGTGCATCCATTGGTCGGGGCGCGGGTTCCGCGGCAGTGCGAACGACACCCGGGTGCGCGCCAGGTTGGCATCGGTGACGAAGGCATCGAAGCCGTGCCCGTTCCAGTCGATGCGCAGCCAGGCCATGTCCCAGCTGCTGTGGTCGGCGTAGCCGACCCGGAAGATCACGAACGGAGCCTCGCCCACGGCGTATCGCGGCCGCCAGTCAAACGCCAGGGTGCCGCGCTGGGCCAGGATGTTGCCCGGCGCATCCCACGACAGCACGCCATCGTCTTCCCACTGGATGGCCTTGCCGCGCGGGCCATCATCGACCACCGTCACCTTGTCGCGGAAGTTCGGCACCGGCTCGCCGTGGGCGACCACGGCCTGTAGTCCGTGGTCCGCATCGACATGGAACAGCAGCGTCGGCGGCGTGTCCGCCAGCGCCGGTGCGGCGCACAGCGCGAGGGCGAAGGTGAGCAGGCGGCGCAGCGGACCGGCGACAGCGGATGAACGGTACGGCATGGAACCTTCCTTTCTACGGCGTGCGGCGGCGGATCCGCCGCGGCCTGCCCGGGCCACCGTGGGCGTGGATACCCGCGAACAGCCAGGACGCGGGAACGTAGCAAAGCCCCGGCGATGGGAGCATCGTGCGCCGCAACAGCCGAGGCCGTGATTTCAGTGCAGCGCGTCGAAGCGGCGGCGTGGCTGGCACGCCGCCGCATGTCCTGCGATCAGAACTTGTAGCGTGCACCCAGCAGGAACTGGCGTCCGGTTTCGGTGTACTGCAGTGGCAGGCGACCGGTGAGCGGCGAATACACCCACTCGTCCGAGCCTTCGTTGGTGAGGTTGATGCCTTCCAGGCTCAGTTCCAGCTGGTCGCTGATCTTGTAGCGCAGCGATGCATCGATGACCGTGGTACCGGTCATGCCGTGGTAGCCGTCCAGGTTGAACCCGGTTTCCTGGCCCGGTGCCTGGGTCAGGTAATCGTCGCGGTTGGTCGCCGAGATGCGTCCGGCGAAGGTTTCTCCTTCGTAGAACAGCGTGGCGTTCCACGACGACTTCGACAGGCCGGTCAGGTCGGTCTTCATCACCGGCTGGCCCTGGCCGTTGAGGTACTGGATCTTCGATTCCACCCAGGTGTAGTTCAGCTGCGCGCCGAGGTTGGACCACTTGCCCGGCAGGAACGTGAACGGCTGGGTGTAGTTCGCTTCCACGCCATGCAGCTCGCCGCCCGGAGTATTGAGCGGAATGCTGAAGGTGAACTCGTCGTTGACCGTCGCGCCGGTGCCATCGAGCAGGCTGGCCGGCAGGCCGCTGCTGGAATAGGGGCGCATCTCGCGGGTGGTCTGCACGAAGGATTCGATATCCTTGTAGAACACGCCCAAGCCGAGCATCGCGCCTTCCTGGAAGTACCATTCAAAGCCCAGGTTGACGTTGGTGGCACGGATCGGATCCAGGTTCGGATTGCCGCCGGACACGGTGCGCGCGCCGCCGGCCACGGCCACGGTCACGCCCGGCGTCAGATGACCCAGTCCGGGGCGCGTCATCACCTTGGCCGCGCCCAGGCGGATCAGGAAGTCCGGGCTCACTTCGGCCACCAGGTTGAACGATGGCAGGGTGTCATCGTAGGTCCGGCTGGTGGTGGTCAGCGCCGGTACCCCGCCGATGGTGGCGTAGCCGGTGGACTCCTGCTTGGTACGCACGTAGCGCACGCCGACGTTGCCCGACAGCGGGATGGAGCCGAGGTCGGTGGAGAACTCACCCATCAGGTAGGCGCCACGGTCTTCCTCTTCCACGCTGCGGCTGTTGTTCAGCCGCGGCGCGACGGCAAACGTGCCGCTGTTGCTGTAGATATCGAACAGATCAGCCACCGCGTCCAGGTTCGGTACCACCCAGCTGGACGGCGAACCATTCATGCCCTTCAGGCCGGCCGGCTGGGTGTAGTCGGCCGGCACCAGCGTGCCGCCGCCGGGAAATTCGGGAACGGCCAGTTCGCTGGCACGACGCAGTTCGGTGGTGCTGAAGCTGTAGTTCTTGGCCAGCACGCCACCCTTCAGGCGGAAGCCCGGGCTGATGTTCCAGTTGAAGTCGATCTGGCCGGTGTCGAAATCATTGTCCACGTACTGCGGGCGCAGGCGGATTTCGGCCAGCGTCCAGCCGTTGGGATCGGTCGGATCCACGCCGTAGTTGATGACCGGCGCGTTGCGGTTGCCACGGTAGTCGTAGCTGTAGCCGTCCACATCGGCCTTGTCCATGATGATGGTGGTCTGCACCGGGTTCTCGTGCGCCGAGCGCGAGGTGCCGAGCCTGCCGGACACCTGGAACGCGTCGCTGAAACGGTGCTCCAGGTTCAGGCTGACCTGCTTGAACTCGGTACTCCATTCGTCGTGGCGGTTTTCCGCGCGGATGTCCACGTTGTCGAACTCGCCGTACAGCAGCGCGTTGTCGCGGATCTCACCGTTGCGCACGATGGTCTGCGGCTTGCCGGCACCGGAGCGGCTGAAGGAGATCGCCTCGATGTAGTTCTCATCACGGGTGGCATCGATCTTCGAATACAGCGCATCCAGCGAGATCTCGGTACGGTCGCTCGGCTTCCATTGCAGCGAACCGGTGACGCCCAGGCGCTTCTGTTCGTGCTCCATCTGCACATAGCGCGGGAAACGCGGGTGGAACACATCGGCGCTGTTGGCCTCGGCGAACGGCGAGGTCGGCGAGAAACCACCATTGCTGGGACCGTTGGCCCAGCGGCCGGTATTGGAGCCTTCCTCCAGCGCCTGGCGTTCGGAGTAGGCCACCGAAAGCAGCGCGCCGAAGGTGCCATCGGCGAAGGTGTTGGCCACCAGCGCGGCCACGCGCGGGTCGGCCTTGTCGGCCATGTCATTGAAACTGCCCTGGCCGCTGGCGGCGAAGGTGAAGCCGTCGTAATCGAACGGCCGGGCGGTACGCAGGTCGACGGTGGCGCCCAGCGAACCCTCCTCGACATCGGCCGAGGCGGTCTTGCGCACCACCAGCTGCGAGAACAGGTCCGAAGCGAACACGTTGAAATCGAAGCCGCGGCCGCGGTTGGTGCCGCCGCTCTGGTCGCCGGAACCGACCGTGGTCAGTGCTTCCATGCCATTGATGCGCACGCGGGTGAAATCCGGGCCCAGGCCGCGCACCGAGATGCTGCGGCCTTCACCGGCTTCACGGGTGATCACCACGCCGGGAATGCGCTGCAGCGATTCGGCCAGGTTGAGGTCCGGGAATTTGCCGATGTCCTCGGCGACGATGGCATCCACCACGCCGGCTTCGCCGCGCTTGATGTCAAGGGCCTTTTCCACGCTGGCGCGGTATCCGGTGACGGTGATGGTACCCAGGTCGGTCGCATTGCCGGCCTGCTGCGCGTTCGCCGTGGTGGTGGCGCCCAGCGCCATGCCGATCGACATGGCGAGCAGGGTAACCGGTGTCTTTCTACGGATGTGACGTGAATTCATGGCCTTTCCCTCTCCCAAAGGTCTGGTTTCGCTCGCGGCGCAGGTCTATGACACCGCTGGTCAGAACCGACGTTAACAGCACCTTCATGTCCGGGCATCTTGCACCGCAACAGATCTGCAATGTCCCTGAGACGCTTGCGGGACAATGATCAGGCCGGTTCTTCGGGGTGGACGGAGGGACGGATCCGGCTAGAATGACACCGATAGTCAAGAGCCGTGCGGGGTGCGCGGCGCATCTGTCCCGTCACGTGGCACGTCATGATGGGCTGGGCAATGAGGACATATTCATGAGTCGAGTCGTGTGTTTCGGGGAACTGCTGCTGCGGATGGGTGCACCGGGGCGCGAACTGCTGCTGCAGACGCCGCGGCTGGAGGTGCATGTCGGCGGCGCGGAAGCCAACGTCGGCGTGTCGCTGGCGCATTTCGGCCACGATGTGGCCATGGCCAGCACCGTGGCCGACAATCCGCTCGGCGCCCATGCGCTGGCCGAACTGCGCCGGCACGGGGTGGATACCCGTCACGTCGTGCGCCGGCCCGGCACGCGCATGGGCCTGTATTTCCTGGTGACCGGCGCCGTGCAGCGCGCCAGCGAAGTGGTCTACGACCGCGTCGATTCGGCGTTCGCGCAATGCACCGCCGATGACCATGACTGGCCCACGCTGCTCGCCGGTGCGGACTGGCTGCATCTTTCCGGGGTCAGTCCCGCACTTGGTCCGGATGTGGCGCAGGCGGCCCTGGCAGCGGCGCGCACGGCACGTACGCTGGGGGTGCGTGTGTCCTTCGACGGCAACTTCCGGCCCAGCCTCTGGCAACGCTGGGGCGGAGACGCCAGGGGCATCCTGCGCGAGCTGTTCGCACAGGCGGACATCCTCTTCGCCGATCACCGCGATATCGAAGTGGTGCTGGGCCAGCCGTTCGTGCAGGACGACGTGGTCGCCCGCGTCGAAGCAGCAGCCGTGGCGGCCTTCGCTGCGTTCCCGCACCTGCGCTGGATGGCCTGCACCCAGCGCCAGGCGTTGAGCGTGGATCACCATGCGCTGGGCGCGCTGTTGATCGGCCGCGATGGTACGCGCGCGCAGGCGCCGGTGCGCCAGCTGCGCGGCATCGTCGACCGCATCGGCGGCGGCGATGCATTCGCGGCCGGCATCCTGCATGGCATCATGCGGGGCCTGGATGCCGACGCCACCGTGCGCTTCGGCCTGGCCGCCGGTGGACTGAAGCATTCCATCCCCGGCGATTTCAATCCTGTCAGCGAAGCTGACGTACTGGCCCTGGTGGGCGAGGAGCGTTTTGATGTCCGGCGCTGATCCGCGCGTTCGTGCGGTACTGAAACTTGCACCGGTGATCCCGGTGTTCACCCCCGACGATGTCGACGACGCCGTGCAGGTGGCGCAGGCGCTGTTCCGCGGCGGCCTGCCGGTGATCGAAGTAACCCTGCGCACGCCGCGCGCGATGGAGGCCATCAAGGCCATGGCCGAGGCCGTGCCGGATGCCGTGGTCGGCGCGGGCACGGTGCTGACGTCGGCGCAGATGCAGGCAGTGAAGGAGGCCGGCGGCCGCTTTGCGGTGTCGCCGGGCGCGACCGGGCGCCTGTATGCCGCCGCACGCGATGTCGACCTGCCGTTCCTGCCCGGCGTGGCCACCTCTTCGGAGCTGATGCAGGGGCTGGAACAGGGCCTGGATACGTTCAAGTTCTTTCCTGCGGTACAGGCCGGTGGTGCGCCGCTGCTTTCGGCATGGGCCGGCCCGTTCGGCGATGTGCGCTTCTGCCCCACCGGTGGCATCAGCGCGCAGACCGCGCCCCAGTTCCTGCACCTGCCGAACGTGCTGTGCGTGGGCGGTTCGTGGCTGACCACCGCGGCGCTGATGCAGTCGCGCGACTGGGATGCCATCGAATCGCTGGCCCGCGCGGCCGCCTCGCTGGCGGGCTGAACATCCGACGCCGGGCGCCGCCCGGCCATGGCCGTATCGACCGTCAGCGATCGTCGCTACGCAATCGCGGGCCCTACAATGGGCCCATGCCCGGCATGCTCAAGACCGCTTTCCTTTCCCTGCTGGCCTTCGTCGGTGGGCTGCTCGCACTGGCCCTGGTGACCACCGTGGCCAGCTGGTTGCCGGCATTGGTCGGCCTGCATCCGGACAGCACGGCACAGCTCGGCTGGGACCTGGTGTTCACCGTGCTCGGTGGCATCGCGGCGATCGGCTTTGCCAGCCGTTACGCGCCGGCCTTGCCATCCGTGCATGGCATGGCCATGGCCGGCCTGATCACCACCGCATCACTGTGGGCGGTGTGGGACATGGGCAACGACTTCCCCCGCTGGTTCGTCGGCGCGCTGCTGGCGTCGCTGCCGGTACAGGCCGCCG
Source organism: Pseudomonadota bacterium (assembly GCA_023423605.1). Taxonomy (GTDB): domain Bacteria; phylum Pseudomonadota; class Gammaproteobacteria; order Xanthomonadales; family Xanthomonadaceae; genus Stenotrophomonas. The sequence goes on along the minus strand of JAFAFF010000076.1, from coordinate 7,699 downwards.
TCGGCCTGCGCATCGGCAGGCCCGCATCCCGGTGATCCGGCAGGCCGCTGGCCTCGTCAGCGGTCGAAGTCCGGCAACGTCTGGCGCAGCGTTTCGATGCCGGCCCATGGCGCCTGCTTCAGGCGTCTGGCCCGCGCCATCGCCTTGTCCAGCGCAAAGGCGTCGGCGGCCGGCACCCGCGCCAGCTCTTCCCAGCGCAGTGGCACGGCCACGCCGGCGCTTTCCCGCGCCCGCAGCGACCAGGAACAGACGCTGGTGGCACCACGCGCATTGCGCAGCCAGTCGATGAAGATCACGCCCTTGCGCCGCGCCTTGCTCATGGTGGCCACGTAACAGTCCGGCGCACGCATGGCCATGGCCTGGGCGAACGCTTCGCAGAACGCCTTGGCCCGGTCCCAGGGTGCGGCCGGCCGCAGCGGTGCCACCACGTGCAGGCCCTTGCCCCCGGAGAGCCGCACGAAACTTTCCAGCCCTGCCTGACGCAGGTGGGCGCGCACATCGCGGGCAGCAGCCTTGATCTGCGTCCAGCTGATACCTTCACCGGGGTCCAGATCGAATACCAGGCGATCGGCATGCTCGGGATCGGCAACCGTGGCACCCCAGGGATGCAGCTCCAAGGTATTCATCTGCACCAGCTGCAGCAGGCCCCTTTCATCGTCGATGTACAGGTAATCTTCGGTACCGCTCTTCTGCCGCAGCGGCACCGCGTGCACGGCGTCGCCCAGGCCCTGGCCGTGGTGTTTCTGGAAGAAGCACGCCTTGCCGACGCCATCCGGACAGCGCAGCAAGGACAGCGGCCTGCCGGCGATCTCCGGCAGGATCCAAGGCGCCATCTGGTGGTAGTACGCCGCCACATCACCCTTGCGCAGCTTCAACGCCGGATAGACCACGCGCTCGGGATGGCTCACGGCCACCTCCGCGCCAGCGTTCGATGGCGACGCTGCCCTGGCAGCCCGAGTGCGCGATGGCGGCGCTGCGGCCGCCGTGGCCTTCGTCCCGACGCCCAGGTCGCGCGCCGATTTGTCGCTGCGCAGCCGCTTGAAGCTGGCCTGGCGCAGCAGTCCTTCCTTGCCCCAGCCCCGGAAGGCGACCTCCGCGACCAGGGTGGGCTTCACCCAGCGCACGCTCGCTGCCCGGAACGGAACATGGTCCGGCAATTCCACCGGCGGCTTTTTCACCGCCAGGTCCTGCAATGCGGCCGTCAGCGCGCGCAGCCTTTCGTCATCGAAGCCGGTGCCGACGCGGCCCACGTAACGCAGGCCGGAACCTTCCGGGGTCGCCAGCAGCAACGATCCGAATCCCTGTCGCGCCCCTTTCGGCGGGGTATGCCCGACGATCAGGAATTCATCGCTGTCCTCATGTTTGACCTTCACCCACGAACGCGCACGACGATTTTCGTAGGCGGCGTCCAGGCGCTTGCTGACGATGCCTTCGAAGCCTGCCTTGCCGCTGGCGGTAAAGACCTCCGGGCCGTGGCCGACCACGTGATCGCTCCAGGCCAGCGTACCGACCTTGTCGCCCAGCAGCTGCTTCAGCAGTGCCTTGCGCTGCTGCAGCGGCGCCTGGCTGATGTCCACACCGGCCACGCCCGGCATGTCGAACACCAGATACCGCAGGGGCTGTTTCGAACTGCCATCGATGACGCGTTGCAGGGCCGCGAAGTCACTGCGGCCGTCCGCGTCCAGCACCACCAGCTCGCCATCCAGGCGCGCGTCCCGCACCGGCAGTGCGGCGATGGCGCGGGTGACTTCCGGAAAATCGCCGCTCCAGTCCAGGCCGTTGCGCGAACGCAGCGTCACCTGGCCATCGGCCAGGTCCGCGAGCAGCCGGTAGCCATCCCATTTGATCTCATGCAGCCACTGTCCACCACTCGGCGCGACGGCACGATGATCGGTCAGCTGCGGCGCATACTCATGCGGATAAGGGCGGTCGCGTGCACCTTGCAGCGCCAGCGCGCGTGCGTGCCAGCGGTGCTCATTCCTGCGGCCGGCAGGCACGCTGCCGACGGCGCTGCGCGGGCGCTTGCTCACCGCCTTCCGTGTGGCCTTGTTCACCCTGCCCGCCGCGCCACCGCCCGCACCGGATGCGTCTGCCAGCAGGTCGTCAGCCTCCGCATCGCGGGCCGCATCGTCATCGCGCTTGATCAGCAGCCATTGCGGCTGACGGCCCTTCAGGGCCGTTCGCACCAGCTTCCAGCCGCCTGTCAGGCGCTTGCCGTGCAGCACGAAGTCCAGTTTGCCGGCGGCAAGCGCCTGCAGCGGATCGCCATCGCAGGCCCAGAGGCCCTGGTCGTAGACATCCACGTGGCCTGCGCCGTAATGGCCTGCCGGGATATCGCCTTCGAAGGACGCGTAGGACAGTGGATGGTCCTCCACTTCCACCGCCAGACGCTTCTCGCCGACCCGCAGCGAGGGCCCCTTCGGTACCGCCCAGCTCTTCAGTACGCCATCCATCTCCAGCCGGAAATCGTAGTGGCGATGACTGGCATGGTGCAGTTGCACCACGAAGATCGGGCGCCGGTCCGGATTGCCAGGCACGGGCACGTCGTCCGGTTCCGGCGTGCCCGCCGTGCCGGCCCCCAGCCTGCGTTTGCGGCGATACTGCTGCAGCGACATCGGTCACCCCGCCCTGCGTTGCGCGGTAGTCTTCTTCGCGGCCTTGGCCGGTGCCTTCTTCGCCGCCTTCTTTGCCGGTTTCGCGTTCTTCTTCGCCGTCGTCCTGGCAGGCCGGGCCGGTGCCTTGCGTGTCGTCCGGCCGGCGGCCTTCTTCGCCGGCGTACGCGTATTGGCGTCCAGGCTCTTCTGCAGCAGGGACATGAAATCCACCACGTTGGTGGCCGCATCCTCGCGCGGTACCGGCTCTTCCTCCACCGTGGTGGTGCCGCCCTTCTGCTTGATGCGTCGGGTCAGGATGCCCTGCAGGCGTTCACGGAACTCATCGTGGTACTGCGACGGATCCCATTCGCCGGCCATGGACTGGATCAGCTGCTCGGCCATCGCCGTTTCCCTGCTGCTGATCCGGTAGTCGGACAGGCTGCCACCCGGCAACCGGTACTCTTCCGGATCCACCAGCTCCTGTGGGTAGCGCAGGATCATCAGCACCAGCGCATCTTCGTTGGGCATCACCGCACACAGGTATTCGCGCGTGCGTACCACCACCCGGGCGATGCCGACCTTGCCGGTGCGGCGCAGTGTTTCGCGCAGCAGCACATAGCCCTTCTCGGCCTTCTTGCCCGGCACCAGCAGATAGGGTTTCTCGAAGTAGCGCGGGTCGATGCGGGCTGCATCGACGAACGATTCCACCTCCACCGTCTCATGGCTTTCCGGCGCGGCCGAACGGATGTCGTCCTCTTCCAGCACCACATAGCTGCCCTTGTCGTACTCGAATGCCTTGACGATGTCCTTCCACGGCACTTCCTCGCCGGTATCAGCATTGACGCGTTCAAAGCGGATCGGCTTGCGATCACGGGAATCGAGCATGCGGAACTGCAGGTCGGTACGGCGTTCGCCCGACATCAGCGATACCGGCACGTTGAGCAGGCCGAAGGAAAGGGTACCGGTCCAGATCGGGCGGGCCATGGGCGCTCACCGGGTGTCAGGGGACGACCAGCTTCGGCGCGCCGCCGTGAAACGCCCGTGTCCACGGCGTGCACGGCGGGAGACCACCCCGGTTTCCCGGCGCAGCACTAGAGCAGCGAACGCACCGCCGTCGCAGGCATGTGGTCCAGTGCCAGCCAAGCGTCCTCCACCACGTCGCGCGCCTGCGGCCAGGACAGCCGGGAGGCCCCGCGCACCTGCTCCCAATGCGCTGCCAGGGCCTGTTCGGTGCTCTCGTCGCCGCCCCGCGGCCAATCCGCGGCATGGGTACTCAACGCGAACGCATAGGCCGGGCAGAGATCACCCCAGCTTCGACGGCCGTGGCCACGTCGTCGCTCATGATCACTGAGCATGTACTGTACGTAATCCTGCGCCACTTCCTGTGGATCTTCGTGCACGACACGGCGGGCACGATGCTGGGCGGCGCCGGCGAAAGGGTTGGCCAGTGCGCTGAACACGCGCGGAGTGGGTCGATCCAGGCGGGGCATGGCAAGGCTCCAGCAGGATGGGCGGGAGGCAAGGTTTACCGGCGGGCAGGTTAGTGGGCTGTGACTGGCATGTTCATGACGCGGGATTCGCAACGGCTTTACCTGGATGGCGCTGTAGTAGGGGCTCATCGAGGAGATCGCCATGAACAGAGACACCTCCCGGGATCCGCTGCGGGAAACCACCTCCCCCGTGCCCGGCGAACAGCGCGCGAAACACGATATCGCCGATGCCGAAGACCGTGGTACCGGTGCACCCTTCATCGACGCACAGCGGGATCAGGGCCATGCCGATGACCATCTGCCGGTGAAACGTGTCAGCGAGCAGCCGGCGCAGGACCGCAAGGACTGTGGCGACCGCCAGCGCGGTGGCCAGGAGAGCCCGCTCAAGCGCCGCGAGCGCAAGCAGCATGCCAGCGACAACCAGGACCAGGCGCTGGAGGAAACCTTCCCGGCCAGTGACCCGACCTCACCGTTCGTGCCGGCCAAGGCCCCGGATTGACGACACCGCCAGGCCTGCGTAATGCCGGGGCAGGCCTGCGTAGTGCCGGGCTCTGCCCCGCAGACGCAAGCCTGGCCCAACAACAATCGAGGTCGCCGGCCAGAGGCCGGCGTTATCGCCCGTCCAATCGCCCGTCCAGCGCAGTCACGGGTTTGCCGGCTTCACCGCCATGACCATTGCACACCCACGCTGGCCGTGCGGTCCGGGCCGGGTTCGTAATACCGTCCATTGCCATCGTTGACGATCACCGAACCGATGTAACGCTGGTCCAGCAGGTTGTCCACCCGCGCAAAGACCCGCAGGTCGCCACTGCGCTGGCGCCAGCGCCGGCCGGCTTCGACGTTCATCACGGCATGACCTGGTGCCCGTTCGCTGCCCAGGTCATTGACCACCGTATCGCTGCTGGCCGCCACCTCGGCAGCCCATTGCCAGTCACGCGGCTGCCACTGCAGGCAGGCCGATGCCTGCTGTCGGGGCACGCCAGGCAGTCGGCTGCCCGCCGCCACCAGGGTGTTCGGCACGCTGCAGCCGCTGCCGCCGCAGGCCAGGTAACCAGTACGCACCTGCGCCTGCAGCCATGTCCAGGCGACCTGCAATTCCAGGTCCGTGGCCAGTGGCTGCCGCCACGACAACTCCGCGCCCTGGCGACGGGTACGGCCGATGGTGCGGTAGGTACTGCGGCCATTGGTATTGCTGGCTACCGCCAGTTCATCCTCGGTATCGGCACGGAATACCGTCACGTCCAGGCGGCTGCCATCCTGCGCCTGCCATTTGCTGCCGATTTCCATGTTGCGGCTGCGCGCCGCACGAACATCCAGGGCCAGCCCGGCCTGCCCATCGGCGCGGTAGCCGAGCTCATTGAAGGTGGGCGTTTCGAATCCACGCCCCACCGCCGCGTGCAGCCGCCATGCAGGGGTCACCGCAACGCTGACGCCGGCCACCGGCGTGGTGGCCTGGTAGCGTCGGCTGCCGCTGTCGTCGGGATTGCCAGCAACGATGTAGCGGTCAGCGGAACGAAAGCGCACCACGCTGTGCCGGGCGCCGGCCAGCAGCGACCAGCGCTCGTTCAACCGCCACCATGCCTGCGCGAACTGATCCACGTTCTGCACGGTATCGCGCTGGTCGCGGCGCAGCCGCCCACGTACGCCCACGGTGTCGCCGATGAAGTTCTCGTAACCGGTACGGTCCTGGCGCTGGCGGTCGGCGTTGAGGCCGGCGGTGACATCCAGCGTGCGCCCGGCCAGCGTGCCCTTCCAGCCCCAGCGCGCGTCCAGCCCACCGTAATCGCCGTCCAGGTCGATCACGCCGCCGGCGTGCAGGGGATTGGCCTGCGGTGCCGGCGGGATGGCAAGGAACTGGGTCACGGCGCGCTGGCCGGCATAGGCCATCAGGCGGAAACGGTGGGGGTCGCGGTTGCCGCTGTACACCAGGCCCGCCTGGCTCTGCCGCACCGATTTACGGGTGTTGTACTGGTACGCCACCGCCGTGGCCTGGCGAGGATCGGCGGCCACCTGCGCACGCGTCAGCCCCAGCGGATCCTGCGCATCCGGTGCATACAGGTGGTTGAGCAGCAGCTCCAGCCGATCCTGGCCGACCGCCAGGCCGAAGCGTGCGTTCAGCGATTCGCGGCGCGCGCGGCTGTGATCGCGCCAGCCGTCGGTACGGAAATGATTAGCGGCGATGTTGTAGTCCACCGGGCCCTGTACGCCGCGCAGCTGCGCACCGACGCTCACGGTGTTGTCCGCGCCCACGTTCATGCGCAGCCGCCAGGGGTCACCAGCGCGTCCCGGCGCGGTCTGCACCTGCAGTACACCACCGGAGGAATTGCCGTACAGCGCGGAGAACGGTCCGCGCAGTATCTCGATGCGCTCGGCACCGAGCAGGCTGGCATGGGACAGCTGGCCCTGGCCATCGGGCATGGTGGCCGGCACGCCATCGACCAGCACGCGCACGCCACGCACGCCGAAGGTGGAACGCGCGCCGAAGCCGCGGATGGAAAGCTGGGTGTCCTGGGCCAGGTTCTGGCGGTCGCGGGCCACCACGCCGGCCACCCCGGCCAGCGCTTCGGCGATCTGCGCCTGTGCACCGGTACGGTCGTCGTCCACCCATACCGTGTCCGAACTGGCCGGCAGCGCGAAAGGGTCGACATCCTGGACCCGGGCCGCCTGGACCTCCACGGTCGCCAGGTTCCGGGGTGGCGCGGACTGGGCGTGGCCGATGGCAGGCAGGAACATGGCGCACAGGCAAGCCGCCAGGTGGCGGCGGACAGCAGGCTGAAGGGTCATCCGCAAACAACGATGGGGGTACGACCGGACATCCTAGGCGCATCCATGTGACGGGAGCGAGTCCTGCGGCGCCCCCTTTGTTACGATGGGCTGGTTGCGGCCGGCGAGGTCGCGATCCTGCCGCGTGCTTTCTTCCTCCCCCTTACCGAATGAGTACCGCCGTGTCCTTCTTTGCAAACGTGGAACTGGTCCCGGGCGACCCGATCCTGGGCCTGACCGAGGCGTACAACGCCGACAGCCGTCCGACCAAGGTCAACCTGGGCGTGGGCATCTACTACGACGAGAGTGGCCGCATCCCGCTGCTGCGCGCCGTCAGGCAGATCGAGCAGCAGCTCGCCACCGAAGCCAAACCGCGCGGTTACCTGCCCATCGATGGCCTGCCGGCCTATAACCAGGCCACCCGCGAGCTGGTGTTCGGCAAGGATTCGCCGTTGCTGGCTGCCGGGCGCGTGTCCACCTCGCAGACCATCGGCGGCAGCGGTGCGCTGCGCATCGGTGCGGACCTGCTGCACCGGCTGCTGCCGCACGCCACCATCGCCATCAGCAATCCGAGCTGGGAAAACCATCGCGCAGTGTTCGGCGCGGCCGGCTTCGAGGTGCTGGAGTACACCTATTTCGATCCGCAGACCCATGGCGTGGACTTCGACGGCATGCTGGCCGACCTTGGCAGGCTGCAGCCGGGCACCGTGGTGCTGCTGCACGCCTGCTGCCACAACCCGACCGGTGCGGATCTGACGGTCGCGCAGTGGAAGCAGGTGGCCGGGCTGCTGAAGGAACGCCAGCTGTTCCCGTTCATCGACATGGCCTACCAGGGCTTCGACAAGGGCATCG